>JANOFZ010000357.1:0-2531 GCA_031413935.1 Thermoleophilia bacterium
CGGCGCTTCACACCGTCACGCTTGTTTGCCCCCGAGGCATCGGGTCTCTGTCGCCGTTCCCGGGAGAGGCTGCGCCATCTCCCCTACGGGTTTACGCTTGGATCGGTGCCATCGTCGACAGAGCAGATCGCCTGATGCGGAAGGTTCGCTTCGACTCCGGCAACGGCGTGAGCTGCGACGGCGTCGTCGCCCGCAGCGAGGGTCGGCTTTGTGTTGAATCAACACAAGGATCGCGCGTCTTCGTCGCCGACGAGCGAACCCTTGCGCTAGAAGCCGGAGCGACGCTCCTTCGGCCCATCGATCCGCGGGAGGTGTGGTGCGCAGGCGTGACGTACGAGCGCAGCCGCGACGCACGGATCGAGGAGTCAGGCAGCGACGTCTATGCCCTCGTCTACGACGCGGATCGGCCCGAGCTCTTCCTCAAGGACGCGCAGTGCCGCCGCACCGTCGGCCCGAACGAGCCGATCGCGATCCGCTCCGATGCGACGTGGAACGTGCCGGAGCCCGAGATCGGCGTCGTTCTCGGAGACGATCTCTCGATCGTCGGCTACACGATCGGCAACGACGTCTCCTCCCGCGACATCGAGGCAGCGAATCCCCTCTACCTCCCACAGGCGAAGGTGTTCGCCGCCGCGTGTGCTCTCGGCCCCGCCGTCTACGTTCCCGAGGACTGGGACGCCCCGCTCTCGATCGAGATGACGATCCGCGACGAGCACGGGGCCGTTCTGTTCGAAGGGTCAACGTCGACGGCGCGGATGAAGCGGAACTTCACTGACCTCGTCAGCTGGCTCGTGCGCGACAACCCGGTGCCTCCGGGAAGCGTTCTCCTGACCGGCACAGGCCTCGTGCCACCCGACGAATTCACCCTGCTCCCCGGGCACGTGGTCGAGATCCACGTGCCCGAGATCGGCACGTTGACGAACCCTGTCGTGCGCGCTGCCGACGTACTCGACGCGAAGACGGCAACCGACTACCAGGACGCACCCCTTGGCTGAACGAGTCCTTGTCACCGGTGCGCTCGGCTGCCTCGGTTCCTGGGTCGCCCGCTGCGTCCTCGATGATGGTGACGAGGTGGTCGGCTTCGATCTGGGTGACAACCGCGGGCGGCTCGAGCTCGTGCTCGGCGACGACGACTCCTCGGTCTCGCTCGTGAAGGGCGACATCACCGACCTCACTGCGCTCGAACGCGCACTCGACGAGCACGAGATCACGCGCGTCGTCCACCTCGCCGCACTGCAGGTGCCGTTCGTTCGCGCCAACCCCCCACTCGGGATGCACGTCAACGTCGCCGGCACGGTCAACGTCTTCGACGCCGTCTCACGCCGGCTCGACCGGATTCCCTCCGTGGCGTATGCGAGCTCGGCAGCCGTCTACAACCCGTCCGACCCTTCCCCCGCACCGGAGTCGGGTGGCACGCGCCCGGCGACGCTGTACGGCGTCTCGAAGCTCGCCGACGAGGGCATTGCGCGCGTTTACCGCGAGGAGTCGGGCGTTCCGTCGATCGGCCTGCGGCCGTACGTCGTCTACGGCCCCGGCCGCGATCAGGGGATGACCTCGGGCCCGACGATGGCGATGCTCGCCGCCGTCCGCGGCGAGCCTTTCCACATCGGCTTCTCGGGGGACGCGGTCTACGACTTCGTCCCCGACGTCGCCCGAGCGTGCGTGATGGCCGCGCATTCGACCGACGGAACCACGGGGGTCTACAACACGCCAGGCGCCCTTGCCGATGTGACCGACGTCGTCGAGGTGATCCAGGCGGAGGTTCCCGGGGCCGAGGTCACGTGGAGCGGAGACCGGCTCCCGTTCCCACCGGCGCTGGAGGCCGTCGGCTTCGACCGCGACGTCGGCCCGTTTCCGCGTACCTCGCTTGCGGAGGGTGTCGCGACGACCGTTGCGCACTTCCGGCGCGCGCAGTAGCACCCGCAGGTGCCGACACGCCGGCGAGCTACACAGGCGTCGCCGACGGGTGCAGTCGCGTCAGCGCGAGCAAGGCGAAGAACTGCGCCATCAGGAACGCTGCCGCAACCCAGAGCACGGCATCGAACGAGCCCGTCATGTCGCGGATCGCACCGAGGATGAAGGGTGAGGTCGCTGCGATCGTGTAGCCGAGGCCGAGCATCATGGCGACGAGTGCCCCGACCTTCGCGGGCGTGCGCTCGAAGTCGAGTGGCAACGTCATCACGAGCGCGAAGAGCCCACCCTGAGCGATCCCGGCGAGGAGCGCACCCAGGTACGCGATGCCCGGAGCAGCGACGAGAATCACCGACCCGGTGATGAAGAACCCACTCAAGCCGAGGAGGAACGGGCTGCGACGCCCCGTGCGATCGGAGAGCCAGGGGATCAGGAACGACGAGGGAATCGCCGTCAAGTTCATCATCGCGAGGAGCACCCCGGCCTCACCCGCGGTCCAGCCTCGCTCGGCGTAGGCATCCGGCAGCCAGGCATTGAGCCCGTAGTAGGCGCACCCCATGAGCGCGAAGACAGCGACGAGAAGCCATGCCGTGCCGCTCCGCCACGGAAGGCGAGGCACG
>JANOFZ010000358.1:0-2357 GCA_031413935.1 Thermoleophilia bacterium
GCCGAGAAGCGCGTCCAGCGCCGGCTCGTCCTCCCCGGTGAGCAACGTCAGGATCTCCCTCCCGCCCTCGAGGAGGTGCTCGATCACCGCCCCCGCGACGATGTCGAAGCTCTCGTCGCTCGCAACAGCCGCACCGCCTGCGAGGCCGAGCCAGGCACCCTTGCGAACGTCGATGCCGTCCAGACTGACATCGCGCGACGCGATCGTCACCTCTCCGGTGACAATGCTGGCCACGGCGCGAAGCATCTCGAGCTCGTTTGCGCCTGCCGCACGCTCCGGGTCGTAGGCGACCATCGCGGCGAGACCCGCCTGCACCGAGTGCGTCGGCACGACACGCATCGGCTTGTTGACAAGGCCGATCGCCTGTTCGGCGCTGAGAATCACGTTCCTGTTGTTCGGCAGCACGATCACCTCGGTTGCGGGTGTGGCGTCGACCGCGGCGACGATGTCCTCCGTGGACGGGTTCATCGTCTGTCCGCCTTCGATCACCCGCGTCGCCCGCATGCTCTCGAAGAGTCGCCGGTTCCCTTCGCCCGGCGCGACGGCGACAACGCCCGTCTCGAGGGTGGGAAGCCCTGCGAGCGATCCCTCGGTTAGTCGCTCCTCGCGCTCGAGCGTCTGTCGGTGCATGTCGGCGATCTCGACCCCTTCGATCGTGCCACACGCAGTCCCGATCGAGAGTGCTGCGCCGGGGTCGTCCGTATGGACGTGGATCTTGAGAGCGGTCGCATCGCCGACGACGAGAAGCGAGTCGCCAAGCACCTCGAGCTCGCGCTCCAGGGTGTCGGCGTCAAGTGCGTCGCCCTCGATCACGAAGACCGTGCAATAGCGGAACTCGGACAGCTCCTGGTGCATCGCCTCGACCGAGATCGCAGCCGACGCCGCCGGAACATCCGGAAGGTGCTCGCCCGCCACCGCGGCGCGCAGCCCTCGGATGATTTCGAGGAGCCCGGCACCTCCGGCATCGACAACGCCCGCTTCCTTGAGGACCGCGAGCAACTCGGGTGTTCGCGCGAGCGACTCCTCACCGCGGAGGATGATGAGGGCGAGGAGGTCGAGCCGCTCGAGGTCACGAGCTTCCTGCGACTCGGCCGCCTCCGCCATCTCGCGAATGACCGTCAGCATCGTGCCCTCGACGGGTCGCCGAACCGCACGGTACGCGGCGTCACTCGCGGAGCGGAAGGCCCGAGCGATCATCGGCTCGTCGATCGGATCACGCTCACCGAGGACGTCGGCGAAGCCTCGGACGATCTGGCTGAAGATGACACCCGAGTTGCCGCGCGCACCCATCAGCGCGGCCCGCGACAGCTCGCGGGCAACCGCCTCGTGTCCCGTGGCAGACGATTTCTCGAGGCTCTCGACGATCGCACGCACGGTGAGCGTCAGATTGGTTCCGGTGTCCCCATCAGGCACGGGGTAGACGTTGAGGTCGTCGATGCGCTGCCGGTTCGCCTCGAGGTTGGCGAGGGCAGCGCGTGCGATCTCGCGGGCACGCTCGAGGTTCAAGAAGAGCGCCTGACGTCTTCGATCCGCACCTCGACGAGAGCAACGGAAAGACCGGTCTGGCGCTCGACCTCGTAGGCGACCCGGGTGCGAACGGCGGCGGCGACCTCGGCGAGATTCAGCCCATACTCGACGACGACGTGGAGGTCGATCTCGAGCCCGTCGTCGCGGGACTTCACGCCGATGCCGTCGGTGATGCGATCGCGGCCCGGCAACCGGGGGAAGCGTCGACCGGCCATGCCGACGATGCCGTAGCTCTCGGCGGTGATGTGGCCGACCATCTGCGCGATCGCCTCAGCCGAGACGGAGATCCGCCCGAGGTCGGTCGTTCGCACGAGATGGGTTCCCTTCTCCACGCCGCGAGGTTAGACGACGCTGCGACGCCGAGGGTTACGTTTGGACAGAAACCCGGGAGACCCGGGAGACAGGCTGAAGCCTGTCACCCAACCTGCCACCGACCCTAACCCGCCGTTAGATGGCTTTGGTGACTTTGCCGGCCTTGAGGCACCGGGTGCACACGTAGGCCCGCGTGGCCTTGCCGTTCAGCATCATCCGCACCTTCTGGAGGTTCGGGTTGAAGCGGCGCTTGGTCGCGACCATCGAGTGGCTCCGGTTGTTGCCGAAGCCAGGTTTCTTGCCGCAGAGTGAGCAGATCTTGGACACGCGACTGGGGATCGTACCGGAAGCGGAACTCGCCTAGGCGAGTTCCCGCAGATAGGGCGACGGGGGCTTGTTCGAAACACGAGCCGAGGACATCGCACGACGGACCTCGGGGAGGGGGCCTGCCGGTGGCGCGATACGTCTACCGGGCGGCGGCGGCGCGAAGGTTGGCGAAGAGGTCAGCCATCTCGAGC
>JANOFZ010000359.1:0-5696 GCA_031413935.1 Thermoleophilia bacterium
GTGCCGCCCCGGGAGATCAGCTTCTTTCGACTCTAGGCTCGGAACTTCGAGGATTAGGCAGTTCGAGGGTAGATGGTCTCGAACACAATCCAAGGAGTAAAAACCGAATGCCAGATTCAACCTTTGCCTCGATTGGGCTGAGCGCGGACATCGTCCGTATCCTCACCTCACAGGGCATCCACTCACCGTTCCAGATCCAGACGCGCGCGATCCCGGCCGCACTTGCAGGCCAGGACGTGCTTGCGAAGGCCCCCACCGGCTCGGGCAAGACGCTTGCCTTCGCGATCCCGATCGTCGAACGGACATCGCCCGGCGACGGACGGCCCGCCGCGCTCGTGCTCGTTCCGACCCGCGAGCTCGCCGTCCAGGTCACCGAGGTGTTTGCCGACCTCGGCAAGTTCAAGGGCCTCGAGGTCGCATCCGTCTACGGCGGCGTTCCCATCCCGGCCCAGGCCGCAAAGGCCAAGAAGGCCCACGTCCTGGTCGCGACCCCGGGTCGTCTCCAGGATCTGATGGATCGGCGCATGGTCAACCTCGACGCCGTCACGATCCTCGTCCTCGACGAGGCCGATCGGATGCTCGACATGGGCTTCAAGCCGCAGGTCGACAAGATCCTGCGCCGCGTCTCGAACAACCGCCAGACGATGTTCTTCTCGGCGACACTCGACGGTGCCGTCGGCGAGCTCGCCCGCGAGTACACAAACCAGCCGGTCAGGATCGCGGCCGAGCTGCCGAGCGAGCAGCGACCGGGTGAGATCGACCACCAGTTCGTCTCGGTCACGGCCGACAACAAGGTCGAAAAGCTCGTCGAGCTCCTCCAGGAGGAGCGCGGTCTCGCGCTCGTGTTCGTCCGCACGAAGCGCGGCGCCGACCGCCTCGCGCAGCGCCTCGAGCGCCATCAGGTTCGTGCGGTCGCGATGCACGGCGACAAGACCCAGGCCGCCCGCGAGAAGGCTCTTGCGCACTTCGAGGCCGGCAAGGTGACGACGCTGATCGCCACCGACGTCGCTGCTCGTGGCCTCGACCTCTCCGACATAACGCACGTGATCAACTTCGATCCGCCCGAGGACGAGAAGGCCTACACGCACCGCGTCGGCCGCACAGGCCGTGCCGGGCGCTCGGGCACGGGCGTCACGCTCGTGCTCCCCGACCAGCAGGCCGAAGTCAGCCGGGTCGCGCGGATGAACGGCCAGTCGGACGCATGGGAGGAGACCGGCATGAAGTCGGCCGCTCCGAAGCTCCTCTACTCGGGTCGCAAGCGCGGCTCCAAGTGGGGCCCGACGCGTCCGCGCAGGAAGATCTAAAGAACAGCGCGGCGAAGCCGCTGAACCCGATGCTCCTGGCTTTAGCCGGGAGCGGGAACGGCTCTCGCCCGCCACTTTCCTCGCCCGATCCGCCGCCCGGCTAAAGCCAGGCGGCACCCGGAGCGCTTCATCATCCAGGCGGTCGGCTCCTCGAGCCGGTCGCCTGTACTCGCTTCAGTCGCCGCTACTCGAAGAACGTGTCGTCGTGGCTGTACGCGGGAACGCAGCAGCAGAGCAGCCGAACGCCCTCACTGCCGGCACGCAGCTCGTGCCAGGCACCGGGAGGGATCAGAATCGCGTCGCCCTCCCCCACCTCGCGCACGTCGCCGTTGAGCTCCATCGTGCCGCCGCCACTCGTGAGCAGGTAGATCTCCTCGCTGAGCGTGTGGTAGTGACGCATTGTCGATTGACCGGGCTCGAGCGTCGCCTCGGCGAGTGACTGTGCCGGAGAGTGGATGAACTCGCGAATCGTCGAGCCGTCCTTCGTCGTGAACGGAACGAGCTTCTCGTGGGCGACGACGTCCACTAGCTCGAAGCGGGCTTGTCGTCGCTCGAGACGACACGTTCCGCAGCAGCAGGCGCTTGATCGGGCGTCTCCACAACTTCGGACGCCGGAACCACCGCTGCGGGCGCAGCCTCGAGAGCGGGCGTCGACCGGGGCTTCGCAGGCTCGTCCTTGTCGTCGAACACCGAGCGGGGATCCATGTCGGAGACCGCGTCCTTCATCTCGCGGACGCCGGTGCCGAGCCGTCGCGCCATCGCAGGCGCGCCCTTGCTCCCGAAGAGAAGCACGAGTACCACCGCAAGAATGACGATCTCCCAGATGCCGAGGCCAAAGGGCATGCCCTGAAATGTACCGACGACTCGTGACTCAGGCGCCGTCGCGGAGCGTCATCTCGTCGCCACCTCGAAACGTTTGACCGGCAACCGATAGGGGAGACGGCGCAGCCTCTCCCGGGAACGAGCACAGCGACGACCGTGCCTCCGGGGCAAACAGGCGCAACGTTCCAAGAAACGACATCTAGTGGCTGACGAACTCCTTCAGCACCACGATGACGAGCCCAAACGACGCATTGACAAGCACGACGGCGACCGTTGCTCCTCGACCGAGCTGTTCCTTGCGCGCGAAGAGCAGTCCCCACCAGATCAGCGCCGCGACGCCGTAGCCGATCGCGATGCGGTAGGCCGCGAGTGAGCTGATCAGGCCGATGCCACCAGCGAGGAGGGCGAGCGAAGGCACGATCGCGGCCTGGAGCAGGGGCCATTCACGACCCGCAACGCGGCGCACCTCACGACGGGAGAAGGTCTCGGTGCCGTCGATGCTCCACGCGAGCGCTCCGGCATACACGTGCGCCAGCCAGAAGACGATCATCGTGACCTCGACGATCCCGAGCGAGAGCCAGATCGTGGCGGACGTGTCCGCGGCGGCGATGATCGACGTGACGAGAATCGTCCCGTAGATCCCTCCTGCGAGGTTGTCACCCCGGTCGAACAGCCAGTAGCGGAGACGCACGGGCGTAGCTTAGGTGCGCTGTTCGCGCCGATGATGGCAAGCGGTGCCTCCACCGCCGACGAGAGCTCCAACGAGAGCTCTAACAAGAGTTCCTTGACTTATAGGAAGATATATGCCCATAATGAGAACGTGAGACGCAAACCGAACACGCTCCTCCCGCTCGAGATCACGATCCTCGAAACAGCACTCGTTCTCCGTGAGCGCGGTGAAACGGAATTCCACGGCTTCGCCGTGGCAAAGGAGATCGCAGAACAGGCGGAGGCCCGCACCCTCACTGCGCATGGAACGCTCTACAAGGCGCTCGGCCGAATGGCCGAAGCCGGGCTGCTGGAGAGCCGCTGGGAAGATCCGGAAATCGGCGCCGCAGAAGGGCGTCCGCGACGGCGGCTCTACCACGTCACCGGCCTGGGCGCACAGGCTGTCCCCGCGTCGGACGCGATCCGACGATCACCCTCCGTTCGACGTCGAGGAGGGCTCGCGCCGTCGTGAATGCGCCAGCTCCCGCTCTCGCAGCCGGACTCACGCGCACGTGGGTGCGCCTCTACACGCGCGGGCTTCCAGCCGATGTACGCATGGCGCGGCGGGGCGAGCTCGAGTCGGATCTCTGGGAGCACGGGCAGTGGCGTACGCCTGACGGCCTCCGGCCCGGCCGGATGGCGTTCGAGATCGTGGCACGGCTGGTTTCCGGGATGGCAGCCGACCTCTCATGGCGACTCGAGCACCGCAACGCACGAAGGCACACAACCCGTCCACTTGGAGGTGGAACAATGAACGAACTGCTGAAGAAGCACGGAATGGTTGCTCTCACGGTTGCGCTCGGAGTCTGGGCAATTGCCGTGGCGCCGATTCTCATCGGCTCCGACAACTGGCTCCAGGTAGCCGTTTCAATATCCTTTGGCCTCCTCATCCTGGGCGGCCTGATCGGCGTGCAGCGAGGTCTCACCGGCGGTCGGCTGGCGGTCGCAGTCGGCGCGATCGGAACCGGGCTCCTCGTTGTGTGGCTCGTCGTTCCGGCGATCGCCGCCATCGCAATCGTCATCTGGCTGTACGCGACCCGCAAGGTTCAGGCGGCGCCGCCGCAACCGGCCTGAGCACCCCTCCCTCCCGGCCGGGGCGGGTTGCTCCGTCCCGGCCTACCCGCGGGCGATCTCGGCGACGAGCTCGGCTGTCTCGGTCGGCGTCGTGCCGACACGAATGCCCCTCGCCTCGAGCGCCGCCTTCTTTGCCTCCGCGGTGCCCGATGAGCCCGAGATGATCGCGCCGGCGTGCCCCATCGTCTTGCCGGGCGGAGCGGTGAAGCCCGCGATGTAGGCCACGACCGGCTTCGTCAGCTCGGCCTCGATGAACGCGGCGGCCTTCTCCTCCTCGTCGCCGCCGATCTCACCGACCATGACGACGTACTCGGTCTCGGGATCGGCCTGGAACTTCGTGAGGATGTCGACGAACGACGAGCCGACGACCGGGTCTCCGCCGATGCCGACGATCGTGGAGTTCCCGAGCCCCATCTGCGTCAGCTCGTGGCCGATCTGGTACGTCAGCGTGCCGGAGCGCGAGACGAGGCCGATGTTGCCGGCGGTGAAGATCTCGGCCGGGATGATCCCGACGTTCGCCTTGCCCGGTGACAACGCGCCGGGGCAGTTCGGCCCGATCAACGTCACACCGAGGTTGTGCACGTAGGTGTGAATCCGCAGCATGTCGTGCGCAGGGACGCCCTCCGTGATGCAGATCACCGTCTCGATCCCGGCGTCGACAGCCTCGTAGACCGCGTCGGCGGCAAACGGTGCCGGTACGAAGATCATCGCCGTGTTCGCGGCCTGCTCCGAGACAGCCTCGGTGACGGTGTTGAACACGGGAACGCCCTCGACGTCCTGGCCGCCCTTGCCCGGCGTCACGCCGGCGACGAGGTTCGTGCCATAGGCGCGATTGCGGAGGCCATGGAAGCGCCCTTCGGAGCCTGTCAGGCCTTGCACGACGAGTCGCGTGTCGTTGTCGACGATGATCGCCATCAGGCAGATACCGCCCTGAGCGCAATCCGATCGAGAACGACGAGATCGTCGGCAACGCGGTCACCGAGGAGCTCGCGGACACGCGCGGCGGCGTCACCGGAGCAACCGCAGCGATCGAGCCACGGCTGGAGCTCGATCGGCTTCTCGAAGAAGCGGACGTTCTCCACCACGAGGCCAGCCTGCTCGGCGAACGAGCGCCATTCGGCCTCGCTGTAGTTGCGCACGTGCGAGGGATCGCGCAACCTCTCGGCCTCCTCGACCGCATCGCCCATGAAGCAGTTGTCGACGATCATGGCCGCGTCGGCCGCGACGCGCGCCATCTCGGCGACCGCCTTCGAGACATCGTCGTAGTGATGGGCAGCGACGCGCGTGACGACGAGATCGAAGCTGTCGTCTGCGAACGGGAGATCCTCGGCGCGGCAGACGACGTCGGGCTTCATCCCGGGCGCGGGATCGCACGAAACAACCTGGATCCCCACCTCGCGAAGGCGGCGGGCGACGTGGTCGCCGCCGGTTGCAACGTCGAGCGCCGTTCGAGCATCCGCTGCCCACTCGACGAGGAGATCGAGATCGAGCCCCTCCCGATGCGCCTCGCTCGTGCGGTACATCTCGGCTCGGTCGCTCCAGACGTCGGTCATGCGGCCAGTTCCACGGCGCGCCTTGCGGCATCGAGCATCGTCGGCGAGACGTGCAGGTTCGCCGGAGCGGCCTCTGCGAGGATGCGTCGGCCCTCCTCGGCGTTCGTGCCGTCGAGACGGACAACCATTGGCAACTCGAGCTGCATCTCGTCGAGTGCCTGGAGGATCCCGCGCGCAACCTCGTCGCAGCGCGTGATCCCACCGAAGATGTTGAAGAAGACGGCCTTCACCTGCG
>JANOFZ010000360.1:0-2910 GCA_031413935.1 Thermoleophilia bacterium
GTTGAAGTGTGAAAGGCTTCCAGCATCAGCGCCGATCAGCGGTTTAGTTGTTTACACAACTCGCAACTCAATCCATTACGATCATGAACACAACCAACCGGTCGAACGACGTGTCGTGCCGGATGACGCAGATGTGATCTCCGCGGCAATCGTCGAGCTTTCGGGCAGAAACAGCCTCGTCCTGACGACCGGCGGCACGGGTTTCACGCCGCGCGACGTCACCCCCGAGGCGACGCGCCCGGTTCTCGATCGCGAAGCACCCGGAATCGCCGAGGCGATTCGTGCCGATGCCCGCACCCGCACTCCACACGCGCTCCTCTCCCGGGGCGCCGCCGGTCTCCGAGGCTCGACACTCGTCGTGAACCTGCCGGGATCTCCAGGCGGCTGCCGTGACGGCTTTGCGGTGCTACAGCCGGCTCTCGTGCACGGTCTCGAGCTTGCAGAGGGCGATCAGAGCTCCCGACACCGCCAGACGTGAGCACGACAACGCTCTCGCTTCCGCGCCGGTTTGCCTCGCTCGTAAAGCTCGAGCACACCGTCTTCGCGCTCCCGTTCGCCTACGTCGGTGCATTCCTTGCCGTCGATGGCTTCCCCGGGGTAGGCCCGACAGTCTGGCTGACCCTCGCGATGGTAGGCGCCCGCACGCTCGCGATGGGCTTGAACAGGCTTATCGATGCCGAGCTCGACACGCGAAACCCGCGTACGGCCAGTCGCGAGATCCCTTCGGGAGCCCTCTCGCGAGCCCAGGTGTGGGCCCTCTGCGTCGCGGCCCTCGCGCTGTACCTGATCGCAGCGTTCCAGCTCGAGCCGATCGTTCGTTGGCTCTGGCCGATTCCGGTCGCGATGTTCGTCATCTATCCGTACCTGAAGCGTGTGACGTGGCTCTGTCATCTCTGGCTCGGCGCCTGTACGGGCCTCGCACCGCTCGGTGCCTGGCTCGCGGTGACCGGGGAGGCCCCGTGGGAGGCGTGGGCGCTCTTTGCGGCTCAGGGCCTCTGGGTGGCCGGATTCGACCTGTTCTACTCGCTCTTCGACCTCGCGCACGACCTGGAGGAGGGCATTTGCTCCTGGGCGACGAGGTTCGGCGAGCGGGGAGTATTCATCGGCGCACGCGTCTTCCACGCCGTCGCCGTCGCGCTGCTTGCTGCTGTCGGCGTCGGTCTCGGCAGTGACGTCTTCTACTGGGTGGGCGTGCTCGCGGTCGCAGGACTGCTGCTCTACGAGCATTCGCTCGTCCGTCCAGGACACCTCGAGCGTCTCAACGCCGCGTTCTTCAACGTCAATGGCCTGATCGCGGTCGTCTTCTTCGTGTTTGTCGCCCTGGACACGCTAGTTTGACCGGGCCCGAGATCCGCGTCGCAGGCCCCGTGATTCGTGGGGACGGCCTCGAGAAGCGTTACGGCCGCAAACGCGTGCTTCGCGGCGTCTCGTTCGTTGTTCCACGCGGAGGGTTTCTCGTCGTCACGGGAGCGAACGGAGCAGGCAAGACGACGTTGCTGCGGCTCGTTGCCGGCCTCGCTGCGCCGAGCCGTGGCATTCTCGAGGTCGAAGGGGAGCGCTGCGACCTCGGTTTCGTCGGGCACGAGCCGCTCGTCTACCGCGAGCTCACGGCGCTCGAGAACCTCGAGCTCTTCGGCCGCCTCTATCGCGTCCCCGACCGACGTGAGCGAAGCGGGATGTTGCTCGAGCGGTTTGGCCTCTGGGAGGCACGTTCCGACCGCGTTTCCACCTACTCGCGCGGGATGGTTCAGCGTCTCGCCCTCTGCCGCGCACTGCTCCACGACCCGGCCCTGCTCGTGCTCGACGAGCCGTTCACGGCGCTCGACGAGGACGGTGCCGGTGTCCTCGACGCGGAGCTCGCTGCTCTTGCGGGCGAGCGGACGATCATGCTCTCCACGCACGATCCGGTGCGCGTCGCCGCACTCGCGTCGGACAGGCTCGTCCTCGCATGAGCGCCCTCACGCTGTATGCCTCCGACGTCGTCGCCCTGGCGCGCAAGGACCTCCGGCTCGAGCTCCGCGCCAGGGACACCCTGCCCGCAATGCTCCTGTTCGTCATTTCGACGCTCGTCGTCTTCCACTTCGCACTCCCGGCCGGTACCGCTGACGACGCTGCGTACGGGTTGCTCTGGATCGCGCTCATCTTCACGGCGCTGCTCGGTCTTGCCCGCGCCTGGGCGCCCGAGCGTGAGGGTGGGGCGCTCGACGGGCTCGTCCTGGCGCCATGCGATCGGAGCGCAATCTGGCTCGGCAAGACGCTTGCCGTCCTCGTCTTCCTCACCGCGGCCGAGCTCGTGGCGCTGCCGGCGTTTGCGCTCTTCTTCGCACCGGTCGATCTCATCGCCGTCGCAGGCGTCGTGCTCGCGAGCATCGGGATTTGCGCCGTGGGCTCGCTGCTCGCCGCGATGGCCGCCGCGAGCCGCGGCCGCGAGGTGATCCTCCCACTCCTCTTCCTGCCACTTGCGATCCCGCTCATCGTCGGCGGCATCGGCGCGGGAATCTCGCCGCAGGGGACGACCTACCTCTCCTTCCTCGGCCTGTACGACCTCGTGTTCGCGATACTGGCCTGGGCCACCTTCGAATATGTCATCACGGAATAGCCTCCCACTGCTCGCATTCGCGACCGCCGCACTCCTCGGAGTCGCGGTGGCTCTCGCCCTGCTCGTCGCGCCCGAGGACGTCGATCAGGGCGTCTCGCAACGCATCTTCTACTTCCATGTCCCCATCGCCCTTACCGCGTACCTCTGCTTTGGCCTCGGCGCCTGGAAGGCACTCCGTCTGCTGTGGGTCGGCGGTGAACGACGCGATCTCGAGAGCTACACCTGGATCCATCAGGGCACGATCTTCGGTGCGCTGACGCTGATCACGGGCTCGATCTGGGCCAAGGCTTCGTGGGGCGTGTGGTGGAGCT
>JANOFZ010000361.1:0-3043 GCA_031413935.1 Thermoleophilia bacterium
TCGCGCGAGGTGATCGCCGACTCGATCGAGCTCGTCTGTCGCGGCCACCTCTTCGACGGCCTCGTGCAGCTGTGCGCCTGCGACAAGACGAATCCCGGCACGGCGATGGCGATCGGGCGCCTCGACATTCCTGCGATCGCCTTCTACACCGGCTCGATCGCGCCGGGAATCTATCGCCAGCGTGAGGTCTCGATCGGAGACGTCTACGAGGGCATCGGCGCCCACGCGGCGGGGAAGATCTCCGACGCAGACCTCCACGAGCTCGAGTCGGCGGCGTGCCCGGGAGCAGGGGCCTGCGGCGGACAGTTCACGGCGAACACGATGTCGACGATCCTGGACTTCCTCGGGCTCTCGCCGCTCGGCGCCAACGGAATCCCGGCGATGCACGTGGCGAAGGAAGAGGCGGCATACGAGATCGGGCGACTCTCCGTCCAGGTCGTGCGGGACAACGTCACACCACGGTCGTTCGTGACAAAGGAGTCCTTCGAGAACGCGGTGGCGTCGGTCGCTGCAACCGGCGGCTCGACGAACGGCGTGCTGCACCTCGTCGCGATGGCACGTGACTTCGGCATCGATTTCACGATCGACGACTTCGAGCGCATCTCGGCGAGGACGCCGATCGTCGCCGATATGAAGCCATGGGGCCGCTGGCATGCGAACGACATGTACAACGCGGGTGGCGTCGCGCTCGTGGCGCGGGAGCTGAAGCAGGCCGGCCTCCTGCACGAGAGCGCGCGGACGGTCGACGGCCGTACGTTCGGCGAGATCGCCGACGCAGCCGTCGAGACGGAAGGCCAGACGGTCGTCGTGCCGATCGAGACGCCGCTGAAGACGCGGGGCGGTGTCGCGATTCTCTACGGCAACCTCGCGCCCGAGGGGTGCGCCGTGAAGCTCGCAGGTCATGACCGGACGCTCCACCGTGGCCCGGCACGGGTCTTCGACTCGGAGGAGGACACGTTCGCAGCGGTCAAGGCCGGCAGCGTCGTCGCGGGCGACGTCGTCGTGATCCGCTACGAGGGCCCACACGGTGGGCCCGGAATGCGGGAGATGCTGCACGTCACGGGAGCGATCGTCGGAGAGGGACTCTCGAACTCGGTCGCGCTTCTCACGGACGGCCGCTTCTCGGGAGCGACGCACGGCTTCATGGTCGGCCACGTCGCACCGGAGGCGTCGCGCGGCGGCCCGATCGCAGCGCTGCGCGAGGGCGACATCGTCGTGGTCGACGTCGAGAATCACGAACTCAACGTCGAGCTCACGGACGCCGTGATTGCGGAGCGCCTCGCCGACTGGGTCGAGCCCGAGCCGCGGTATCGCCGTGGCGTCCTCGCGAACTACGCGACGCTCGTCGCATCGGCCTCGCTCGGCGCTGTGACGCTCTCACGCTACGAGACCTAGAGCGCGAGGCGGCCCTGGCCGTTGAGGACACTTGTGTTACTCGAGGAGTACACTTCATACTATGCGGATGGAAGTCGGAGTTCGAGAGTTCCGTGAGAACCTCGCCGAGTGGATCGACCGTGCCGCCGGCGGCGACGAGGTGATCGTCACCGAGCGTGGTCTGCCCCGTGTGCGGCTCAGCGCCGCGACCGGTGACGAGCTCCTCGACAGGCTCGTGCGTGATGGACGCGCAACGGCACCGACGCGGCCGAGGCGACCGCTGCCTCCTCCGCTGCCGGTCGAGGGAAACCCGGTCACGGACGCTTTGCTCCGCCACCGCAGGACGCGGGAGACCTGACGCTCTACTTCGACGCATCGGCGTTCGCGAAGCTCTTTCTCGCCGAGGACGGCTCGGCGCTCGTGCGGGAACTGTGGGACAGTGACGCGCCGCTCGTGGCATCGTGGCTGACGCTCGCCGAGACGGCCGCTGCAATCGCCTCCGCACGCCGCTCGCGACGCCTCTCGCGGCTCACCGCCGACGCCGCCGCGCGTCAACTCGACGAGGAGTGGTCGGCGGTGACGTCGCTCGTCGTCGACGGGCCAGTGACGCGGCTCGCTGCCACACTCGCGCGTCGCCATCGCCTGCGTGGGATGGATGCAGTCCACCTCGCCAGCGCCCTACCGCTGCGGCCGGCGCGCGTCGTCGTCGTCACGTTCGATCGGATGCTGGGCCGCGCGGCGCGCGCGGAAGGACTTGCCGTCACCATCGGGGCCTGATATCCCTCAGGGAGATTTACACTTTCCATATTGAAGTAATAGGATGTCCCGATCTCGTTCCGACAACTCGAGGAGGCAACACCATGACATTGCACATTGGAGACGTCGCGCCCGACTTCGAGGCCGACACGACGGAGGGGCCAATCGCCTTCCACGACTGGATCGGTGATTCCTGGGCGGTGATGTTCTCGCACCCGAAGGACTTCACGCCGATCTGCACGACGGAGCTCGGCTACATGGCGAGGATCAAGCCGGACTTCGACAGCCGTAACGTGAAGATCATCGGTCTGTCGGTCGATCCAGTCGACAAGCACGAGGCCTGGTCGGCGGACATCGAGGAGACGCAGGGGTACGCCCCGAACTATCCGATGATCGCGGACGTCGACTTCAACGTCTCGAAGCTCTACGGGATGCTCGGCGCCGACGTCTCGGGCGATCCAGCGGATCGCACGGCCGTCGACAACCAGACGGTGCGGAACGTCTTCGTGATCGGCCCGGACAAGAAGGTCAAGCTCATCCTCGTCTACCCGATGACGACGGGCCGCAACTTCGACGAGGTGCTACGCGTGATCGACTCGCTCCAGCTGACGGCAAAGCACAAGGTTTCGACGCCGGTCAACTGGCAGCCCGGCGAGGACGTCGTCATCGCAGGCTCCGTCACTGATGAAGTAGCGCGCGAGATGTGGCCCGACGGCTGGGAATCACCGAAGCCCTACATCAGGATCGTCAAGCAACCGAGCTAGCCGCGCCAAGGTCATCGATGTCAGCCGCGATGGCCTGCCAGCAAAGGGCGAGCTGTCGAAGCTGATCGTCGTCAAGCGCAGCCAGGAAGCGTGGGGGCCCAATTTGAAAGTGCGCCCACCCCCCGCCGCGGGGGGCAGCCCCAACCCCC
>JANOFZ010000362.1:0-2111 GCA_031413935.1 Thermoleophilia bacterium
CACACACGGTGCCGGGGTGAGGTCGTGAGTCGACCGCACCCCCGACCGCCGTCACGGCGTCTTGACGTTCGCTCCCCCGGGCGTCGGGGTCGTCGTGAACGACCAGTTGGCCGCTGCGTTACCCGTGTCCGAGCCGTCCGGGATCCGTGCGAGCGATCCTTCTTCGGTGTTCGAGTCTGCGACATCGACGGGGAGCATCGTGCCTTCGACGAGATCGAACACCTTCGACCCGATCGTCGCGGCCGTGATCGCTCCCTCGTAGCTGAGGGAGTCCAGGAGCACGTCCTTGCTCGCATCGACGAGCGCAACTCCGTCGGGCGCACCGTTCTGCGGATCGACGTCGACGACGAACTTCGCTCCGGCTGCGAGGCTCCCCGTCAGCGCCTTGCGTTCGTACTCCGCACCGTCACCGCCGTTGACGAGCACGAGTACGATCCCGTCCAGCGTCGCCGCCGAGGTTCCCGTGTTCGCGATCTCGACGAACCCGCCCGTATCGGCACCGACCTGGTCGTAGTCGACTTCGTTGATGACGAGGCGAGCGGTTCCTGGTGGTGGAGGCGGCGTCCCGGCCTCGCAGGTGAGCGTGATCAGATCCGTCGCCGTCGAGCCGACGTCGATACGTCCGTCGGCGCCGTCGAACGTCTTGCAGGCGGTGCCATCGAGGCTGTCAACGGATACAACACCACCACCTGGGTCGCCCTTCGGCCCCGCCGGGCCGGTAGCTCCCACTGCTCCTGCTGCACCTGCTGGCCCCTCGCGGCCCTGAATGTCCCACGAGAGCGGTGCCTCGTTGCTCTTGCAGCCCCTGTCGTCGAGCACGATCCGCACGAGGCCGTGCCGGATATTCCGGCAGGCCTCGATCGACGTCGGCGTGTCGCCCGCTGCGGTCGCGTACGCGACGGCACCAACGAGCACGACGAGCACGGCGCCCGCAGCGGCGATCAGCTGTCTGGTCACATCGAACCTCCTTCGGTCGTTTGATAGACCGGAAGAAGTACGTCGAACAGAGTGCCGCGGCTAGTGTCCTTTGAGGACAGATGGAGCGAGAAGGTCTATTTCAAGCGGCTGTGTGGAGCGATCGGCGCTCTCTGGGCACAAACATCGCAGCGCCAATCCTCTAACGGTGCCAGGGAGCGTCGGTGTCGACGGCGATCCCGTACCGCTCGATCGCGTCCTGTACGACGTCAGGGGTGACGAGACCGTCGTCAGCCAGACCCTTCAGCGCGGTAACCGCGACATGGAACCGATCGACCTCGAAGAACTGTCGTAGCTTGACGCGGTAGTCACTGCGACCGAACCCGTCGGTGCCGAGCACCGAGTACCGACCCTTCACGAACGGTCGGATCTGGTCGGCGAATGAACGCACATAGTCGGTGGCGGCGACGAACGGCCCGACGCGACCGCTGAACGCCTGCTCCACATACGGGACGTGCTGCTCCTCGGTCGGATGAAGCCGGTTCCACCGCTCGACCCCGAGCCCGTCTCGGCGAAGCTCGGTGAAACTCGTCACGCTCCAGATGTCCGACGCGACGCCGTAGTCAGCCTCGAGCAGGTCGGCGCCAGCGATCACCTCGCGCAGGATCGCGCCCGAGCCGAGCAGCTGCACGCGCGGGCCGTCACCAGAGCCTTCGCGGAGCAGGTAGATCCCGCGCAGAATGCCTTCCTCGGAGCCGTCGGGCAGAGCGGGCTGCACGTAGTTCTCGTTCATCACGGTGAGGTAGAAGAAGACGTCCTCCTGCTCCTCGCACATCCGCCGCAACCCCTCGCGGATGATGACCGCAAGCTCGTAGCCGTAGGTCGGGTCGTACGCGCGGCAGTTCGGGATCACGGACGCGAGCAGGTGCGAGTGGCCGTCCTCGTGCTGGAGCCCCTCGCCGTTCAGCGTTGTCCGTCCTGCTGTAGCGCCGATCAGGAATCCGCGGGCGCGGCTGTCTCCCGCCGCCCAGGCAAGGTCGCCGATGCGCTGGAACCCGAACATCGAGTAGAAGATGTAGAACGGCACCATCGTGACGCCGTGATTCGCGTACGACGTCGCTGCGGCGATCCAGGACGAGAAGGCACCTGCCTCGTTGATCCCCTCCTGGAGGATCTGGCCGTGCTCGTCCTCGCGG
>JANOFZ010000363.1:0-6751 GCA_031413935.1 Thermoleophilia bacterium
TGGGCCTCGGGGTCGGGGTCGCAGAACCTTTCGGGGACGGTCGCGGGCGTCGCGTCAGGAGTCACGACGGTCGTCGGCGTCGCGGCGCTCGCATTCGTCTGGGTGCGTTACGCGCGCGGCGACTCGGAGAGCGCAGCACGATTCGCGCAGTACGCGGCGGCGGCGACCGTTGCCTTTGTCACCTTCGGCAAGGTCCTGTCGCCGCAGTTTCTCGTCTGGCTCCTCGCGATCGTGGTCATCGTCCCGGGCGTTCGCGGGACGATCGCGACCATCCTGCTCCTCGTCGCGTGCCTTCTGACTCGTGCGTGGTTCCCGCACACCTACTGGGAGCTCGTGAAGCAGTTCGATCCCACTGCCTCCTGGCTCGTACTCGCCCGCGATCTCGTGCTGGTGGCGGTGTTTGCCGTTCTCGTCGCCCGGGTCAGGGCCAGGGAACCCGCACCGGACTGATCGCTTCGGCCCGACCGGTCGCAGGGTCGCATCCGACGAGCGCGCCCTCGATCCGAACGCCGCCGGTTGCCACCTCGAAGCGCACCGGCATGCCCGTTCTCATCCGATGCGTGGCGAGCTCGGCCTTCACCCCGATCACGGAGTCGTGCGGGCCCGTCATCCCCGCATCGGTGATCGCAGCAGTCCCGCCTGGTTGGACGCGTGCATCCGCTGTCTGGACGTGCGTGTGCGTTCCGATCACCGCGGTGACGCGGCCGTCGAGCCAGCGTGCGAGCGCGACCTTCTCGCTCGTCGCCTCGGCGTGGACGTCGACGACGATGACAGGTGTCGTTGCTCTCGCCTCCTCCACGAGCTCGTCGATCAGCTCCCACATGCTCCGGGCGGGATCGAGCGAGAGCGATCCCATGACGTTGATCACGGCCACCGCTGATCCCCCGGTTGCGGTCACGACTGTCATGCCCCGTCCGGGCGCTTCGGCCGAGAGGTTGGCAGGTCGGATGACGCGGGTCGACGTCGCGAGATAGGGCGCGATCTCCTGGCGCCGCCAGGTGTGATTACCGAGCGTGATCGCGTCGGCGCCGGCAGCGAGGATGCGGTCGGCGAGCTTCGGTGTGATGCCGACGCCGTCTGCGATGTTTTCGCCGTTGACGATGCACACTGCGGCGTCCAGTTCGTCCCGAAGCGTGGAGAGACGATCCTCGATCGCCTCCTTCCCGGGCCGACCCACAACGTCTCCGACGAACAGGATGTTCACGGCAGTGATCCTGCGGCGGGGTGAACCTCGATAGCCACGTTGTTGCCGCGGGCGCCCGCATGCCGCGCGAGCGACTGCCGCTCGACGGCTGCAACGTCGACGACCGTGCCAAGCTTCGACGAGGAGGCCAGAACGGGACTTCCGACGGTGAGCGAGGGATCAGGCTCGACGTGACTCAACGAGACGATCAACGATGGGGCGGAGCTCGGCCGTACGTCGATCTGCGATCCGTACCTCTGACCGTCGATCACGAAGTCCGAGATCGACACGACGGTTCCCGCAACGGGCGAGTAGACGTCGGTTCCCGGCATCGCTCCAACGTCCATCACATCGGTGCGCGTTCCGCCGTCGAGCTGAATCCAGACCGGGCCATCCTGGGCTGATCCGGCGATCCGCCGCCAGAGGCGAGCGAGGATCCCTTCGTTGAGCTGGCGCCCGACGGGGCTCAGCTCCACGGATCCCGCTCCCGTACCGTGGAATCCGACCGCCGTAACCGCATCACCCGCGACCGGAAGCTTGATCTGGAGGTTGCCCACGGTCGCCAGCACGTCAGGCTCCGGCGGCACATCGGTGACGGCCGCGGGAGTGGTCGCCGTCGCGACCCGCCCGGGGGTGCTCGAGCCAAAGGCGGTCAGGATCAACGTGACGAGGGCGAGAGCGGCGACGATCCCGATCACGGCCAGGCGACGGGCACGGTGCTGTGCGCGCCGCCGCCGTTCACGGTGACGGGCCGCTCGCCGGGAGCGCGGCGTGGCCATCGAGCCCACGGTAGCGGCAATTCGGAATCAACCATCTGATGAAACCGCGCCCCGGCTACGATCCCGAACATGACAACGCCTTCGGGCCCGACGATGCCTACGATCAGGGTACCGCGGTGGATTCAGCTCGTGGGCCTGCCGGTCGGGCTGCTCATCATCTGGATGCTCGCGGGCCTTCTCGGGCACGTCCTGTTCCTCTTTCTCACCGCAAGCGTGATTGCGTTTCTCCTCAATCCTCTCGTCAGGGATCTGAAGCGCGCGAGGCTGCCGCGTGGCCTTGCCGTGGCACTCGTTTTTCTCCTCTTCGCCGGAGCGGTCGCGTTCATCGTGCTCGCCCTCGGCGGCGTCGTCATCGATCAGGCGCGCTCGGCTGCCGAGCGCATCGACGATTACGTCACGCTCGAGAGCACCACCGGGGGCACCGGCGCCGACCAGGACATCGATCGGTTGCAGCGGTGGCTCGATACGCACGGTCTCGAGAGCATCCAGATCCAGGAACAGGCCACGGACTGGGCCGACAACCTGGGTGCGGGCGAGATCTCCGGGTATACCCAGGACGCAATCTCGTTCGCGCAAGGGGCGGCGTTCTCTCTCGTCGTTGCGCTCTTCCATCTCGTGCTCATCATTGTCATCGCCATCTACATGCTGCTCGACATGGAGCGGCTCGAAGGCATGATCGATCGGCGCTTCCCTCCGGGAGAGGGGCTTCCACTGACGCTCCGGATCGAGAAGGCGCTCGCGGGATATGTGCGCGGCCAGCTCATTCTCTCGACCGTGATCGGTCTGAGCGCCGGGGTCGGGATGTGGCTTCTCGGAACGACGGGCCTCGTTCCCGGAGCCGAGAAGTACGCACTTCTGTTCGGCGTCTGGACGGGTGTAATCGAGGTGATCCCGTACATCGGGCCCGGGCTCTCGGCCATCCCGCCGATGATCTATGCGCTCGTCGTCGATCCCGTGTCGGCGCTCTGGGTGCTCGCGCTCTTCGTCTTCATCTACCAGGTCGAGGGTCACATCGTCGTGCCGAATGTGATGGCGAACGCGTTGCGGCTTCATCCGCTGCTCGTCATCTTCGGCCTCCTTGCGGGTGGTGAGATCTACGGCATCGCCGGCGTGCTGATGGCGCTCCCCACGATGGCTGCCGCCCGGGCGATCTGGGAGTTCTTCGCTGAGCGAGTGCAGTTCGAGCGCTGGGACGACGGTGCTCCGGCGATCGGTGTCGACGTCGAGGGACCGCCAGATGGCGGCTCTGACGTACCCTTGCGCGGATGAGCTCGTTCCCCGTCACGCGACTCCGCCGACTCCGGCGCACGGAAACGCTTCGCGCTCTCGTCCGCGAGTCGCACCTGTCCCTCGATGACGTCGTAATGCCGCTCTTCGCGTGTTCCGGCGAGGGCGTCGTGCGACCCGTACCGGGCCTCGCGGGCATTGCACAGCGATCGATCGACGAGATCGTGCGCGAGGCGACCGAGCTGTCCTCGCTTGGCGTTCGCGCCTTGCTCCTTTTCGGGATTCCGGAGAAGAAGGACGAAGAAGGATCGGGCGCCTGGGCGGCCGACGGAATCGTCCAGCGCGCTCTGCGTGCGCTCGAGGCGGAGTGCCCGGAGCTGACGCTGATCACCGACGTGTGCCTGTGCGAGTACCGCAGCGACGGTCATTGCGGCGTTCTCGAGGACGACGAGGTCGTGAACGACGCGACGCTCGAGCTGCTCGTGCGTACGGCTTCGAGCCATGTCGAGGCAGGCGCCGACGTCGTTGCGCCGAGCGACATGATGGACGGTCGGGTCGGCGCGATCCGCGCCGCGCTGCCAGAGACACCGATCATCGCGTATGCCGCGAAGTACGCCTCGGCGTTCTACGGGCCATTCCGGGAGGTGGCCGAATCGGCCCCGTCGACCGGCGATCGCCGCGGCTATCAGATGGATCCTGCAAACGTCCGCGAGGCGCTACGCGAGTGCGAGCTCGATCTCGGCGAAGGTGCCGACGTGCTGATGGTGAAGCCTGCCCTCGCCTACCTTGATGTGATCAGGGCGGTGCGCGAACGATTCGACTGCCCCGTCGCCGCCTACAACGTCTCCGGCGAATACGCGATGGTCAAGGCTGCAGCGGCGGCAGGTTACCTCGACGAGAGGGCCGCCGCGCTCGAGTCGCTCATTGCGATCAAGCGCGCCGGCGCCGATTTCATGTTCACGTATTGGGCGAAGGATGTGGCTCGGTGGCTTTGACGAGGTCGGATCTGTACGACAGGGCGCAGCGGTTGATTCCGGGCGGGGTCAACTCGCCCGTGCGTGCGATGCGATCCGTCGGGCTGGACGAGCCTCTGTTCATGCGCAGCGGGTCAGGTGCGCTGATCGAGGATGTGAACGGCAACCGTTACATCGACTGGGTTCTCTCCTGGGGACCGCTCCTCTTCGGCCACGCCGATCCGGAGACGCTTGCCGCCGTCACCGACGCGCTCGCACGCGGCACCACGTTCGGTGCGCCGACCGAGGGCGAGGTCGACCTCGCGGCCGAGATCGTGGAAGCCGTGCCGTCGGTCGAGATGGTGCGCCTCGTCTCCTCGGGCACCGAGGCTGCGATGAGCGCGGTGAGGCTTGCCCGGGCCGCGACCCGACGCGACCGTCTGATCAAGTTCTCCGGCAACTATCACGGCCACGTTGACGCGCTGCTCGCGAGCGCCGGCTCGGGGCTGATGACCCTCGGGATCCCGTCGACGCCGGGCGTTCCCTCGGGCGTCGCGGGTGACACGATCGTCTTGCCCTATAACGACACCGATGCAGTCGCGGCAGCTGTCGCCCGGTATGGAGAGGGACTCGCCGCGATTCTCGTCGAGCCCGTCGCGGGCAACATGGGCGTCGTTCCGCCCGCGCCCGGATTTCTCGAGGCACTCCGGATGCTGTGTGACGCGTGCGGCGCGCTTCTCGTCTTCGACGAGGTGATCACGGGGTTCCGCGTTTCGCGGGGCGGGGCTCAGGAGCGCTATGGCGTCACGCCCGACCTGACGATTCTCGGCAAGATCGTCGGCGGCGGCCTTCCGGCCGCGGCCTTCGGCGGCCGGGCCGACCTGATGGAGCGTCTCGCGCCGGTCGGCGACGTCTACCAGGCGGGCACGCTCTCCGGGAATCCACTTGCCACCGCTGCCGGGGCATCGGTGCTGCGCCGCCTTCGGGATCCGGCCGTCTACGACGCGCTCGAACTGCGTGGCGCGCGGCTCGAGGCAGGCCTCGCGTCTTTTGGCACCGTCCAGCGGGTCGGCGCGATGCTGACGTTGTTCTGCCAGGACGATCAGGTCCGGAGCTACGACGACGCGGTTCGCTCCGACACGGAGCGGTACGGGGCGCTCTTCCGTCACGTCCTCGACCGCGGGATCTACCTCGCACCCTCGCAGTTCGAGTGCATGTTCGTCTCGCTCGCGCACGGCGACGAAGAGATCGACAGGACGATCGAGGCCGTTGGCGACTTCTTCGACAACTGACGCAGACGTCTGGGAGACGCTGGTCGCGGACGCGACCAGCGAGAGCCCTCTCTGGGGGGATTCCCTTCTTCTCCGCGAAGAGCAAGACCGCACTGCAGTCTTCTCCCGCCTCTGCGACCCCTCCTTTGCGCTCGGCGTCGAGACGATCTACGTGGGCTACCTCCTGCACTACGGTCGTTCCCGGCTCTTCGGGCCGGCCGACTCCGACACGGCGCTCCTCCTCGGCGACTACCTCTACGCGCACGGCCTCGTCCGCGTCGCTGCGACGGGAAGCATCGAGGCAGTGCACGATCTCGCCGAGCTGATCTCGCTCTGCGCCCAGGCCCGCGCCGACCGACGCGGCGGCGAGGCCGAGGCGTGGGCGGCGACCTCGGCGCTCCTCGGCCGGGGCGCACTCGTTGACGCCAGAGCGGCTCTGAGGGATGAAGGGGACTCGGCGGCGCTCATCGAAGCCGCCCGCGAGGCGGCCGGTGTCGAGGCCGTCGAGATCGCATGTTGCGCGCACGACCTCCTCGTGGGGTAAAGTCTCGAGCACGATGCTCGCTTCGCTCCTGATCCTGGCGGATGCCGCAGAAGAAGGCCGAAAGGTCGTCCTCGCCATGCTCGTCGTCGGGCTCATCTTCATCGCAGTGATCGCACTCGGGGAGCTGACGCACTACCTCGCCGTGAAGCGCAAGGCCCGCACGCCGTCCAGAACGCTGTGAGGACTGCGGTGGAAGGGCATACCGCAGTCCTCACAGCGTGATTCTTTCTGCGCGCTTCGCGCGATCCTGAAGGGGGCCGCCCGCGGCCCGCGTAATTCGGTGCGCGCGGCACAGTCGGTGGCCGGCTTCAGCCGGTCGCCAGGGTTGAGCGGCGGTGGAAGAGCATACCGTCTCCTTCCACCGCGCATCGGTCTTTGATTGCTCGCCAGTCCTCTACGAGCCGTGCACGGGGAAACCTTCACGGCTTGCGGCGAGCGCGAGGCGTTCGTCGAGTGTCACGAAAGGGAGCGGGTCGTCCTGATCGCCAGAGGCGATGATCGCTGCCGCTAGCTGTAGTGCGTCGGCGGCGCGGAGGTCGTGCACCCGTACCACCCGGCGCGCGATGTCTCGGAGCTCGTCTGATGGAGCGATTTCGAGCCATCGCGACTCGAGCACTGCGAGCTTTCTCGAGGCGACAGCTGCCTCCGATACCGTGATCGAATCGTCTCTCTCGCGCCGTCCGATCGCGGAAGCGCACTCAACGGGCGTTCCCCACCAGCTCACGACCACGCCGTCCTCGGAGAGCAGCGTCTCGACGTCCCCGCTCGAGTTCTCGCGCACGAGGAGGGGGACG
>JANOFZ010000364.1:0-2219 GCA_031413935.1 Thermoleophilia bacterium
TGTTTCCTGGTGTTGCGGTGATGGGCGCTACTGGGCTCGAACCAGTGACCCCCAGCTTGTCGAGCTGGTGCTCTCCCAACTGAGCTAAGCGCCCTCGATCCTGCGGAACCGATGCTACGTGGTGCTTTGCGACCTCCCGGCGATCCGGGAGGACCGGAGTCTAGCGGAGCACGGCCGCGCGGTACGCGCGTCTTCGATCAGCTCGCCGGATCCCTGTAGTCTGACTGTACCGGTCCTCCGAACGGTGAACCAAGTGCGTCCGGGATTGTCGCAGACGAGAAAGGTGCAGGTGTCGAGCGATCCACAGAGCGGGTTCATACCCTTCAGCCGGGCGCCGAAGGAGCCCGTGCCGCTCGACGACGTGGCAGTGCTCCTCCACCCGGATGACGACGTCGCCATCGCGAAGGCGCAGCTCGCCCCGGGGACGGAGATTCGCCTCTCGGGCGACGGCTCGGTGCGCGTCGTGCAGGCAATCCCTTCGGGGCACAAGGTTGCCCTCCGTGCGATCCGGGTCGGCGACCCGATCCGACGCTACGGCCAGGTGATCGGTGACGCCACGCGCGCGGTTGAGCCCGGCGAGCACGTCCACAGCCACAACCTCGCGGTGGGAGAGGTGGGGCACGACTACGCGTTCTGCGAGGCGTGGCAGCCAGTCGAGCTCGTGCCGGAGTCGCAGCGAGCCTCCTTTCTCGGCTTCCGACGATCCGACGGTCGCGTCGGCACGCGCAACTACGTTGCGGTGCTCGCCTCGGTCAACTGCTCGTCGTCGGCGACCGTAGCGGTCGTCGACCGCATCGAGCGGTCAGGGGTGCTCGCCGACTACCCGAACATCGACGGTGTGATAGCGCTGCCGCACAAGGGGGGCTGTGGCGCGCACATCGGCTCCGCTGCCGTGCGCCAGCTTCAGCGGACGCTCGCAGGGACGGTCGACCACCCGAACGTTGGCGGCTACGTGATCCTCAGCCTGGGCTGCGAGGTCAATCAGCCAGACGACATGATCGCTGCAACCACGCTGCGAGACGACGCCCCGCTCGTGATCACGATCCAGCAGGACGGTGGTTTCACGAAGACCGTCGAGCAGGGCGTCCAAGCTGTGCTGCAGCTCCTCCCGGTCGTGAACAGGGCCGAGCGCGAGCCCGTGCCGGCATCCGAGCTCGTGCTTGCGCTCCAGTGCGGCGGCTCGGACGGCTGGTCGGGCGTGACCGCAAATCCGGGGCTCGGCAAGGCGTGCGATCTGATCGTGCGACAGGGTGGAACGGTCGTTCTCGGGGAGACGACGGAGATCTACGGTGCCGAGCACCTGCTCACGCGCCGCGCGAGCAGCCGGGAGGTGGGAGAGCAGCTCGTCGAGCGGATTCGTTGGTGGGAGGAGTACACCGCCACGTGGGGCGCCTCGATCGACAACAACCCCGCTCCCGGCAACAAGGCAGGCGGATTGACGACGATCTACGAGAAGTCGCTCGGTGCGGTTGCGAAGGCAGGCTCGACGCCGCTCAACCAGGTTGTGGGGTATGCCGAGCGGGTGACCGAGCGTGGACTCGTCCACATGGATACGCCCGGGTTCGACCCCGTCTCTGCCACCGGCCAGGTCGCGGGCGGCTGCAACCTTATTGCGTTCACGACCGGGCGGGGCTCCGCCTTCGGATACAAGCCGGCGCCGTCGCTCAAGATCGCGACCAACAGCGAGCTCTACCGGCGGCAGGAGCCCGACATGGACATCGACGCCGGCAAGGTTCTCGGCGGCGTGAGCCTCGACGAGGTCGGTGAGGAGATCTTTGAAGAGCTCCTCGCCGTCGCCTCTGGCAAGCGGACGAAGAGCGAGCTCGCCGGCGTCGGCACCGAGGAGTTCAACCCCTGGATCCTCGGCGCCACTCTTTAGAGGCTTGATGTGTATTAGGAGTGCGGCTGGGGTGGTTCTGCACCAAGGAGCGTGTTCGACGAGGGCGGCGTCAAGGCTCCATGCCTTGATGTCGTCCTCGGCGGACGCGATCCGCAGCGTGCAGGGCCGCATCCAGACGTGCTTCTACTGCGCATCAAGTCTCTAGGCCGGGGATATGACCGCCGCTGCCCGCTCCACCAGCGTCGCGAGCACCTTCCGCTTCCACGCGCTCTGCGGGTGGCCCGGAAGGCCAGCGAGAGGTTCGGCAGGGTCGAGAGCGCGCGGGATGTTCGCAACACCCGCCGCGGCCAGCGTCAATGAGTCCCCATGGCGGGCTGCC
>JANOFZ010000365.1:0-1554 GCA_031413935.1 Thermoleophilia bacterium
CTCGTCGAAGCGCCAGAGGTCGCGTGTGAGATGGCCGAGGTTCGGATAGACGCCGAGTGGCAGCTCGGTGAAGTCACGGAGCCAGCTGACCATGCCGGGCACATGATCGACGGGCAGGCAGTTGATGAGGAGGGCGCCGACACCCATCTCCTCGAATCGCCGTGCGGCCCGGCCGAAAAGATCGCCCTCCGGTGGCCCCCAGTGCTGTCCGTAGACGCCACAGACGCCGTGGCGGCAGCGGCGGAACGAGACCCAGACGGGGAGCCCCAGTTCGAGGAGCTCCGCGACGAGGGTGAACGTCTCGGGCTCGCGGATCAGCGAGAGCGTCTCGAGCAGGATCAGATCGGGTTGCTCGTCCTCGAAGATCTTCGATAGCAGCGTCGTCGTGCCGTTCCGAGAGAGCGATTCGGCGTCCTCGGAGAGGGAGAATGCAACCGCGCGTGGTCGCGCCACCTCCGACGCTGCCGTTCGTGCGAGCCGGATCCCGGTGCGTGCGATGTCCATCCAGTGCAGCAGACCGGCAGCACCCGGCCCCCCTCCCCGCGTCTCGGCGAGCACAGACCACGTATTCGTCGAGACGACGTCGCAGCCCGCAGCGACGAACGCGCGATGGACGTCGAGTACCGCCTCGGGAGCGCGGTAGAGCGCCCAGCTGCCCCACAGGTCGTCGTTCGCTCCGCGGCTCGTCGCCGGCAGGACGCGCTGGAGCTCGGTCGCAGTGCCCCCATCGAGAACGACGCATGTCCCGTCGGTGAGCTTCTGCTCGACCGCGGCGTACGGCCGAGCGTCGGTCTGCGAAAGCGCCATCAGCGGGAGGAACGATACTCCTGCTGCATAGCCTGTCGGGGTGAGTCCCGCCGATCCACTCCGGAAAGCGCTCGCCGGGTTCATGCTCGGCGCCGCGGGAATGTTCGCGACGATGTACTCGACGCAGGCGATCCTGCCGGAGCTGTCGCGCGACTTCGGCATCAGCCCATCCCGCGCTGGTCTCTCGATCTCGGTCGTCGTGCTTGCCGTCGCGATCGGTGGGTTCGTGTGGGGCCCCGTGTCGGACAGGATCGGGCGCCCGCGTGCGATCCGGATCGCGAGCCTGCTGCTCGTGCTTCCCACGATTGGCGTTGCGATCGCTCCGAGCTTCGAGGCACTTCTCGTCTTCCGTACGCTGCAGGGGCTTTGCATGCCCGGGTTGCTTGCGGTCGGTGCCCCCTACATCGTGGAGGCCTTCGTGCCGCGCATCGGAGCGCGGGCTATGGGCTACTACGTCTCGGCACTCGTCGCTGGTGGCCTCGTCGGCAGGCTCGGAGTCGCTCTCGCGAGCGCCGTCGTTGGCTGGAGAGTCGCGATCGGTCTGCTGGCGGTCTTCCCGCTCGTCGCCGCGGTCGTGATGCGCCGGGGGCTTCCGGAGCCAGAGCTCGCGCCTCGCCGGGGCGGTTGGAAGCGGCATCTCACGAACGTCCGGTTGCTCGGCGTCTCGGTGGGAAGTGCGGCGCTGTTCTTCACCTTTGTCGGCTCGTTCACGTTCATCACCTACCGCCTCGAGGAGCCGCCGTTCTC
>JANOFZ010000366.1:0-2314 GCA_031413935.1 Thermoleophilia bacterium
GGCCGTGTGAGCCCCCACCGACGATGACGACGTCGTAGTGCTTCTTCAGCGGCCCTGGTCGCTTCAGGATCTCCTTGCGAAAGAAGATGTCCTTCATGCCACTCCTCCACCGAGTGCGTCGACGCCGACGGGGCCTCCGCCGAGAGCGGACGCGCGGTCGACCGCGACCTCCCAGACGGACTGACCGAGCTCCTGCGCGCAGATGACCCAGTAGCCACCGCCGCGCTGAAGAATATGCCCCTGCACGTGGGCGATCTCGCCGCCAGAGGGGAAGTGGTGGATGTGGGTCATCCTGCGGAGCACCGTCTCTGCCTCCGGGCCAACGATCGCGATCACGGAGTACGCGCTCGTGACATCGAGCGAGAGCCGCTCTCCCACCCGCTCGCGCACCGAGTCACCGAGCGAAGGCGCGCACATCACGAGCGCGCGACGGGGCGAGATCTCGTACCAGACGACGCCTTCGCCCTCGATCGGTGCTCCCGCGGGGCGGAGCTCGAGCTTCGTCAGGTGCGAAACGTCCGCAATGCCGACAGCGGCGTGCTCCTCCTCACCGGGGATCGCAACAGGGACGAGCCAGCCGCCGCGCTCCTCGAAGGTAGCGCCGAGCTCGCGCTGCGCACGGTCGATCGCCGAGGTCGCTACGGGATGGAACCCGCCACGGTCGGCTGCCGCGTCGACGGACATGAATGCGTGACTCACGACTTCACCTTCTCGCCGGCCGGGTCGTAGAAGGCACCGAGATGAACCGTCATCGGTGTGGGGCGCCCGTTGACCTGGACGTCGAAGCGCCCACCGTCGACAGCCAGCTCGTTCGGCACGATCGCGAGCCCGATCACCTTGCCGAGCTCCGCGCTGCGCCGCACGCTCGTGACACGGCCGGAAGAGACGCCGTCGATGACGACCTGACCGCCCTCGACCGGGATCGCGCCCGAGGGGCTCTCGAATCCCACGAGCATCCATTTGAGACCGCGGTCGGCGACCTGCTGCGTCGCCCACTTGCCGATCCACTCGAAGTCCTTGTCATTCTTCACGAGCCACGGCATCGCTGCCTCATGCAGGTTCGACTCGGAGTCCGTGTCCTGGCTCACGATCACGTGCCCCTTTTCGAGGCGGAGAATGCGCTGGGGCTCGAGGCCGAACGGCTTCGGGTCGAGATCGGCTGCCTTCTCGAAAATCGCGTCCCACACATGCTCCGCGAGCGAGCCCGGGAAATGCAGCTCGTAACCGAGCTCGCCGACGAAGCCGATGCGAAGCGCGAGCGTTGGGACCCCGGCAACGGTGACGTGCTTCGCGTCGAGGTAGCCGAATCCCTCGGAGGAGAAGTCGTCGTCCGAGACCCGCTGCATCGCCTCGCGCGCGTTCGGGCCTGCGACGTTGACGGCAGCGAGCGCGCCAGTCATGTTCGCGAACTGGACGTCCATGAACCAGACGGCGTTCCACCAGGTGAACCACTGGTAGACACCGTCGGCGCCGGTCGAGGTTGCGGAGACGTAGAACGTGTTCTCGTCGACCCGCGCGACGACGCCGTCGTCCATGATCCGGCCGGCGTCACCGGTGAGGACGCCGTAACGGGTACGGCCGACCTTGAGGTCGGAGAAACGGTTCGGGTAGACGCGATCGAGGAATGCGCCGGCGTCCGGGCCCAGGACAAGGATCTTGCCGAGCGTGGAGACGTCGATCAGGCCGAGCGCCTTGTGCACGTGTTGCGCCTCCGCGCCGGCATCCGGGCCATAGGAGTGCGGGCGGCGCCACGCGCCGGTCCACATCATCGTCCCGCCCATGTCCTTGTGGCGGTGATGGAGGGAGGTGCGCTTCTTCGGCTCTTGCGGCGGGCCGGCGAGCAGGCCCATCGTGATCGGGGTGTACGGCGGTCGAGAGGTCGTCGTCCCGATCGTGTTCTCGTCGAGGCCCGTCGTCTTCGCGTAGACGCGAATCGAGTTCGTGTGGCAGAGCCGCCCCTGGCACGGCCCCATCGTCACCGTTGTGTAGCGCTTGGACAGCTCGATCGAGTCGAAGCCCTCGGCGATCGCATACTTCAGGTCCTTCGTCGTCTGGTCTTCACAGAAGCAGACGAAGCACTTGTCGCCGCGATGGTCGAGGATCGGGCTCGGCACCGCAGGCTCACCGACGTCGCCGGTCACTGCGCCGACGGCTTCGACGTTCGCGGGAAGGTCGGTCGGTATGAAGACGCCGCGGCTCTCGTCGTAGGCGACCCGGGCTCCGGCCTGTGCGAGCAGCTTGTAGTTCGGCTGCGGGCTGCCGGACATGACGAGGAGATCGGCCTTCGCGTGCATGCCGTCGATCGCCACCTGGG
>JANOFZ010000367.1:0-1656 GCA_031413935.1 Thermoleophilia bacterium
GAGCCGACGACAGGGCTCGACGTCGTGACCCAGGCGCGCGTGCTCGACGAGCTCCGGCGACTGCGCGCCGACCGAGGGCTTGCGATGGTGTACGTCACCCACGATCTCGCCGTTGTTGCGAGCCTCGCGGATCGCGTCGCGGTGATGTACGCAGGGCGGATCGTGGAGGAGGGTGCCACAGCCGATGTCCTGAAGCGGCCGTTCCATCCCTACACGCGAGGGCTCGTCGAGTCGATCCCCGACCACCTTCACCCTCGCACGCTGCAGAGCATGCCCGGAACCACACCCGGGCCCGGTGAGCGGCCGCCCGGGTGCGCATTCGAGCCACGATGCCCCCAGCGTCGATCGGAGTGCGCCGACAGCGTTCCTCCGCTCGAGGCGTCGCCGACCGGCGGACGCGTTCGCTGCTTTGCGTGGCGGGATACACCGGTCGTCTTGCTCGAACCCGTCTCGACTGCGTCGGCGCGCGAGGCCGACCCGCTGCCGGTCCTGCGCGTCGAGGATCTCGCGGCCGAGCATCGATCGCCTCGCGGCCCTGCTGTGCTGGCCGCCCGTGGGATCTCGTTCTCGCTCGCCCGCGGAGGCTGCTCTGCGCTCGTCGGGGAGTCGGGGAGCGGTAAGACGACGATTGCACGATGCGTTGCGGGTCTGCACGCCCCGACCGCCGGCCAGATCATCCTGGACGGGACCCCGCTCGCCGGTCTCGCCCGGGGTCGCACCCGCGACGAGCGACGGAAGATCCAGATCGTCTTCCAGAACCCGTACGACTCACTGAACCCGAGGCGGAGGGTCGCGGACGAGATCGCCCGACCGGCGCGCATCCTTCGCGGGCTCACTGCTCGCGAGGCCCACGACGAGGTTGCCGGTCTCCTCGAGCGTGTCCGGCTCCCCGCGCGCGCCGGCAACCGCTTTCCCGGCGAGCTCTCGGGCGGGGAGCGCCAGCGGGTGGCGATCGCGCGCGCACTTGCAGCGGATCCGGAAGTGCTCGTGTGCGACGAGATCACCTCCGCGCTCGACGTCTCCGTTCAGGCGGCCGTGCTCGAGCTCCTGCACGAGTTGCGGCGAGAGCTGGACGTGGCCGTGTTGTTCATCTCGCACGATCTCGGGGTGGTGGCGTCGATCGCGGACACGCTGCTCGTGCTCGAGCACGGCCTCGTGTGTGAAGAAGGCGCCACGTCCTCGGTGCTGGAGGCACCCACGCATCCCTACACCCAGCGCCTCCTGGCCGCGGCGCCGCGACTGCCCGACCCCGTCGAGCTTTAGTGCACTTCCCGGGAAATGGGGCACTGCTCGGCCGGCTGCAAACGCTTTGCGGAGGGCGCGCGCGATTATCTGGTCCCGAGCCGGGTCCATCCGGGCAAATTCTACGCGCTCCCGCAGGCGCCGCAGATGTTCAAGCAATTGCTGATGGTCGCCGGCTTCGACCGTTATTTCCAGATTGCCCCCTGCTTCCGCGATGAAGATGCCCGCGCCGACCGCTCGCCTGGCGAATTCTACCAACTCGATTTCGAGATGAGCTTCGTCACCCAGGACGATGTGTTCGCGGCCATGGAGCGTCTCTTCACCGGCCTGTTCCCGAAGTTTCGGCCCGATGTGCAAATGACGCCGGCGCCGTTTCCGCGCGTTCCCTATGCCGAGGCCATGCTGAAGTATGGC
>JANOFZ010000368.1:0-2659 GCA_031413935.1 Thermoleophilia bacterium
CTGAGCGCCAGTTCCTGGCTCTCGCGCCGCGCGATCTCGGAATCAGGAGGATCAGGCACTCCAACGGATTATCGCCGAAGTGAGACCCCGTCGCCTGCGCCAGCGCCCTCACACCTGAGCTAACGAGCGACTTCAGGTCGATGCTCTTCCTTCAGGGATTTTGCTCTTCCCCGAGGAAAGGCTAGGCGATGAGTGTCCGGGACTCGCGGTACGCTCTTCCACCGCGAGTCACCCACACGAAATCACCTAGCGGCGACCGCCGCTGCGCCCACGATCGTCGCGCGGCGGGCGCGCTTCACGCGGCGGGGCGTCCTTTGCCCGCTCGATCAGCACGTCGGGCATCACGAGCCCGCCGTCCTCGTGCTTGGCGACAAGCTTGAGGCCGATGCGGCCCCGGTCCTTGTCGACTTCCTGCACGATCACGTCGACGACGTCGCCGCGTGCCATGACGTCCTCGATGTGCGCGACGCGGCCTGGCCCGACGTTCGAGACGTGGAGCAGGCCGTCCGTGCCCTTCTTCAGCTCGACGAAGGCACCGAACTCGGTCGTCTTGACGACCTTGCCCGTGTAGGTGTCCCCCACCTCCGGCGACTTCGTGAGCGCGGTGATCGCTGCGACTGCAGCATCACCCTTCGTGCCCTCGGTCGCGTAGACGAGGATCGTGCCGTCTTCGCCGATGTCGATCTGGACGTCGTAATCGGCCTCGAGGCCACGGATCGTCTCGCCGCCCTTGCCGATCACCATGCCGATGAACTCGGGGCTGATCTGCACCGACGAGATGCGTGGTGCGTGATCTGCGAGCTCGGCACGCGGCTCGGAGATCGCCTCGGCCATCTTGGCGAGGATCTCCGTGCGGGCCCGCTTCGCCTGCTGGAGCGCGTCGCGCATGATGTCCTGCGTAACGCCGGTGATCTTGATGTCCATCTGCAGGGCGGTGATGCCCGCCTCGGTGCCGGCGACCTTGAAGTCCATGTCACCGAGGTGATCCTCGGCGCCCTGGATGTCGGTGAGGATGACGTAGTCGTCGCCCTCCTTGACGAGGCCCATGGCGATACCGGAGACCGGAGCCTTGATCGGCACACCGGCGTCCATCATCGACATCGTCGAGCCACAGACCGACCCCATCGACGACGAGCCGTTCGACTCGAGCGTCTCCGAGACGAGACGGATCGTGTACGGGAAGTCCTCGGGACCCGGGACGACCGCCTCGAGTGCCCGCTGCGCGAGCGCACCGTGACCGATGTCGCGGCGCTTCGGCCCCCGCATGAACCCGGTCTCACCGACCGAGTAGGGCGGGAAGTTGTAGTGGTGGATGTAGTGGCGATCCTGCTCGAGGGAGAGGTCGTCGATCCGCTGACCTTCCTTCGCTGTACCGAGTGTGCAGAGCGTCAGGACCTGCGTCTCGCCACGCGTGAACAGGCCCGAGCCGTGCGTGCGCGGGGCGAAACCGACCTCGACGTTGATCGGGCGGATCTCCTCCGTGCCACGGCCGTCAAGGCGTCGCTTGTCGACCGCGATGTTCTTGCGGACGATGTCCTTGTAGACCGCGTCGGCCGCCTTCTTGACCCACGTCTTCGTCGTCTGATCCTTGCCTTCCGCGTCTCCATCGGAGGTCGGGAACGGCAGGTCGACACCCGCGACGATGCTGTCGAAGAGCATCCCTCGCTTGCGCGACTTGAGGTACTTCGTGTCTGACTCCGCCTCGGTCAGTGACCGCAGCAGGGCCTCGAACTGCTCACGCACCGGGCCCTCGACAGCAACGAGTCGCTGCTTGTCGAGCACCAGCGTGAGGCCGCCCTTGACCTGCATCTCGCGCACCATGTCGTCCTCGGTGGAGTCCAGGGTGACGTCGGGGCAGACCTCGTCGACGATCTCTCCGACGATCGACTCTGCGGCCTTCAGGCCCTGCTCCTGGATGCGATTCCAGATCGCATCGCCGTGCGTGGCCTCGAGCTCGGCCGTGAGGGATGAATCGACCCACTTCGGCTTGCCAACCTGCTCGCGCAGGTCGTCGATCACGTCGCAGATGCGCTTGATCTCCATGTGGGCGAGCTCGAACGCGAGCAACATCGTGTCCTCGGGGATCTGATCCGCACCGGCCTCGATCATCGTGAGGGCGTCACGGGTTCCGACGACGATCAGGTCGAGGTCGGAGTCTTCGTCCGCCTCGACGAGGGTCGGGTTGACGACGAGCTCACCGTCGATGCGCGCCACGCGAACCGCTCCGACCGGGCCGAGGAACGGCAGCGGCGAGATGGCGAGTGCGGCTGAAGCACCGTTGATGCAGAGCACGTCGTGCCCGTGAACCATATCCGCGGAGAGGACGGTGCAGATGACCTGCACCTCGTTGCGGAAGCCCTTCGGCCAGAGCGGCCGGATCGGGCGGTCGATCATCCGTGCGGTGAGGGTCGCCCGCTCGGACGCCTTCCCCTCGCGCTTGAAAAAGCCGCCCGGAATCTTCCCGGCGGCGTACATCCGCTCCTCGACGTCGATCGTGAGCGGGAAGAAGTCCGCGTCTGGGCGGGCCTCCTGCCGGCCGACGGCCGTCGCGAGGATCATCGTGTCGCCGGAGCGGACGACGACTGCGCCGTCGGCCTGCTTGGCGAGCTTGCCGGTCTCGAAGGTGATCTCCTGACCACCGATCTCGATCGACACCGTG
>JANOFZ010000369.1:0-6677 GCA_031413935.1 Thermoleophilia bacterium
AGCAGGGAGTGAGACGCCTCCAGAACGGACAGCCGTTCACGGTCACTCGACTCGCTCGACATCTCGGGTCACCCTAACGGATCCAGAATCTCGACCAACGGGCACAAACACGTTTCTGGTGCCTTGACCCATCGGAATCCCCCCGAACCGGGTGGGGTCGGGCAGCGAGGGGGAGAGACACGAGAGGGGCCGCAAACTCTCTTGCCGCCCGGCTTCATCCAGGTGTGCCCATCATCCTCAGGTCAGTGTCGCGACGAGCACGACGGCGCGCCCTCTGGCATGGTGCGCAGGAATCTCCGCTGCGCTCGCGACGCACGTGTCGCCGGCGCCGAGCTGAACGCCGTCCGCCGCCGCCAAACAGCCATCGAGGACGTGGAGCACGGTCGCAGCACCGCTCTCACCGGAGAGCTCCTCCCCCTCCCCCAGCCGGTGCACCGTGAGCGTCGGTCGCGCGACGCCGCGGCGCACGATCAGGTTGAAATCGTGCGCGACGCCGTCGACCGCGCACATCGTCTCGTCGTCGCCCGAGAACGCGTGCGGCACGAGCTGCTCGAGAGCGACCGGAGGGCTGGCGCCATGCGTCAGGGTCATCGGCGGGCCGTCGAGCTGCACGATGATGCGGTCGTAGCCGGGGAACCTCGAGAACGGCCCCGAGCCACGAAGCTCGGCGATCGAGGTGCGCCAGTCGAACCCGTCGAGTGCGGCGCCGGGCGGCTCGACCACGAGCTCGGTCGTCGAGCCCCGCCTATTCCTCCACGGCATCACCCGGCAGTCGCGGGCGCGAATCGTCCTCGGTGTGACGGTGGACATGCTGATGCGATCCTACGTCGCGCCGACGGGATAGCCTGTCGGGATGGGCGATCTCTCCGAGCTGTTCGCGAACAACCGCGCCTGGGCCGCGGCAATGGTCGCGAACGATCCCCACTTCTTCGAGCGTCTCGTCGGGGCACAGACCCCCGAGTACCTCTGGATCGGCTGCTCCGATAGCCGCGTCCCCGCCAACGAAATCGTTGGGCTACGGGCGGGCGAGGTCTTCGTCCACCGCAACGTCGCGAACGTCGTCGTCCATACCGACCTCAACTGCCTTTCGGTGCTCCAGTATGCGGTCGACATCCTCCGGGTCAAGCACGTGATCGTCTGCGGCCACTACGGCTGCGGTGGCGTCAAGGCCTCACTCGAGGGCGCCCGCCACGGCCTCGTCGACAACTGGCTCCGCCACGTGATGGACGTGAACGAGAAGCACGCCGCCGAGATCGACTCGCTTCCGGAGGACGAGCGGCTCGACAGGCTCTGCGAGCTGAACGTGATCGAGCAGGCGATGAACATCTGTCAGACGACGATCGTCGAAGACGTCTGGGCGCGCGGCCAGGAACTGACCGTGCACGGCGTCATCTACGGGCTTCACGACGGGCTCCTTCGCGACCTCTCGGTCAGCGCGACGTCCCTCGACCCGACCGATCCGAAGTGGCTGCAGCCGGGACCCGAGACGGGTAACGGCGCGGACTAGGCTGCCCCGATGAGCCGTTCCACGACCTCGGGCGTCCAGATCGCCATCTGACCTCGCAGGAGCTACCGCAGGCGAGCCTGCCAGGTCACCCTCTGCCTCCCGCCGCAAGATGCCGGCGACCAGCCTCACCCCCTGATGATCTGGCGTGCGACTAGCGCCTCCTCGTGTTCGAACGCCGATGCCATACCCCGAATGGCCCTCTGATCGAGTCCGCAGTCCTGTGCGACAGAGCTCCAGCCGCTCGTCGCATTCAGGATCTGCCGGAGAATCTCGAGCGCCCGATCGGAGGTGAGGTCAAAGTGCGGCGCAACGCCAAGCAACGTTGCGATCGTTGTCGGGGCGCCAACGTCGATCACCGTTGAGAACCGTTTCTCTCCTGGGCTCGGATCCGGATTCATGTCGAAGGCCGGCGAGAGCCGCCAACCCGCGCTGGTGAGCCGCAGAAAGCCGTGATTTCGGAGATGATCGTCGGTGTTCGAAACGAGGATCGAAAAGGCGATTCGGCGCCACAGCTCTTCGAGATCGGCGGTTACGTCATCGCCTTCGGCTTCAAGCACACTGGCGATCTCGAGATAGCTCGCGCGATCACCGTCTGTTGCTTCAAGCATCGTCATAGCACTGACGTACGCCGTTCGCTGATCGCCGTTTCGGTCGAAACGATCGACAATCAGGACGGCCTTCGCATCAATCGTGTGCAGGCTCCAGGCGGGGATCCTGACTCCCGAACGCCCCGCCAACGCCAAGGCGACCGCTTCCCAACGCATCACGTCCCATTCGTCATTCGCTGGACTCGGGAACTTGGCGATTGCGATCCTGCCGTCACGGTTCATCACGTGAGCCTTCGGACGGGCGCCGCCCAACGAGCTGCCGCCACGCAGAAGCATCCGGACTTCCTCCGCGGTTTCCGTGTCGCGCTCGAGATGATCCGCAGCGTTGAGGAGTATCGCCAGGTCGATCAGATGGGGAATACCGTCGCCCTTGTCGGCGAGATACAGGCCGGTCGTGGAATCGCGGAACCGCAACGCTCCCTGGCGGAGGTCGTCGCGAACATCGAGCAGGTAGTCGATCTCGGCGAAGCCGCGTTCCTTCCCTCCCCCCATCTCCACTCGATGCTTCTCGGCCCGGTTGACCAGCCGTCGCCCCCATCGATCAGGTGCACAATCCGAGAAGGCGCCGAAGAGCGGCTGGCCGGATGGCGTCTGAAGCTGCCCGCCGACGAGGGGCAGTCCTGGATCGAGCGCATAAGCGTCCGGGAATGCGAGGTAGTGGTGGTCGTAGCTGAACGTTGCCGACTCGCTGCGGCCGCGACGGTGCGACCAGAGGCGCCCGGCGAGCACGTCGTCGCTGCCGATCTGCACTACCACCTCCACCTCCCTCGCCACGTCAGCCATCCTTCAATTGCCGCGGGCGTACTCGCACGGGAAGCTGCTCGTCGGCACGTAGGCGCCCAATATCCGACTCGTAGGGATCGACCGCTCGCGGTATGCCGTCGAGCACACCAAGCGCGCGGAGCACGCGGAACAGGTTCTGCATCGTGACTCCGCTGTCGCCCTTCTCCAGACGGATAATCGTGAACCGGGAAACACCAGCGCGTTCGGCCAGTTGCGCCTGGGTGAGCCCTCGCAGCTTGCGCCACGCAGCTACCGAGGTGGCCACGTCCTGCAGGGCGCGCCGAACGGACGCCGGGGCGGGGCGTTGCAGGCGATCCTTCCGACTCTTATCATTTTTAGAAAGCATATCTTCAACACTATAATGTATTGAGTTGTAAACATACAACTTTATATGTGTGTCGCAGATCGTCCGACCCGCGCCTGGAGCTCGCCCCGGCCTACAGGGCGGCCGGTGGCCGAGGAACATCTGCTAGACCGTAGGATCAACGGATGCTGATCGACCTCAGCCATCGCATCACCGACGGAATGATCACCTACCCGGGCCTTCCCGCTCCGGTGATCGGCACGCACCTCTCCCGCGAGGCAGCCGAGGAGCTCTACGGCCCGGGGATCACGTTCCATATCGGACTCCTGACGCTGTGCACGAATACGGGCACCTACATCGACGTGCCCTTCCATCGTTATGCCGACGGGCACGATCTCGCGGATCTTGCACTCGAGCAGGTCGCGAACCTGCCTGCGGCCGTGCTCGACCGGCGCGGGATCGAGACAATCGAGATCACGGCGGACGAGCTCATCGGACTTGCTGGGCACGCCGTGCTCGTGCGGACCGACCACTCCGAGTACTTCGGTAGCGAACGCTACTTTCTCGCACACCCGCATCTGAGCGCCGCGTCAGCCGAAGCGCTCGTCGCCGCGGATGTCGCCTGCGTGGGCATCGACTCGCTGAACATCGACGGCACGAAGACGGGCGAGCGGCCTGTGCACTCGATCCTCCTGAAGGCCGGGATCCCGATTGTGGAGCATCTGACGAACCTCTCCGCGCTTCCCGGCGACGGCTTCGAGTTCACGGCCGTACCGCCGAAGATCGAGGGTGCTGGAACGTTCACCGTGCGAGCGTTCGCGGCGGTCTGACACGGGTCGAAGCGGTGACGAGGCGAATTGCAGCCGGGGCGTACAGCCTGACGATGATCGCCGAGACCGGTGAACGATTCTCCGACTTCGCGCCCTACGTTGCGGCAATCGACGATCGAGGCATCGTCGTGTACTCGGCGACGTTGACGCAGGGTGGCTCGGGGGTGTTCCGCAATGACGGAACGCGCGTTGAAATGGTCGCCGATTCCGCGTCTGGTGCCTTCCACGAGGTTTGCAGTCACCCTGATGCCGACGCAGCAGGATCTGTTTGCTTCTACGCCGAGGATGAGACAGGTACAGCGGCGCTGTACGGCGCACACGGCGGTGAGGTCATCGCACTGAGTGACGCCGCAGGGCCCCTTGGGCCGACGGTGAACGCCGAGGGAACTATCGCGTTCCGCGCTCCCCTCCCGACCGGGGGCGAAGGGGTGTTCTCGAGCCGGGCCGGCAACGTCGCGACGATTGCCGACACAGATGGCGACTTCGGCGCGTTTTACGGACTTCCGGTCGTGGACGGGGCGGGGCGTGTGGTCTTTCGGGCCGACGACCGGGACGGTCGCGAGGGGATCTACGCGCACGACGGCGATCGGGTTGGGGTAGTTGTCGGCGCAGACGCTCGATTCAGCGGCCTTGGCCTCTTCCCGTTCGTGAACGACGCAGGGACGATCGTGTTCTGCGGTGAACTTCAGGCCGGCGGCGCGGGAGTGTTCCTTGCCTCCGCCGGAACGATCGCAACCCTGGTCGATACGAACGCAGGCTTCGAGAGCTTCCGCGGAGCACTGCTCAGCGGAACCGACGCGCTCGTGTTCTACGCCACGCCGACCGGTGGCGAGCTCGGGATCTACACGGGACCAGACCCCGAACGGGATTGCCTGCTTGCCATCGGCGCAGCGCTCTTCGACTCCAGCGTGACCGACTTCGCACTCAACCCCGTCTCGATCAACGGCACCGGGCACCTCGCGATTCGCGTCGCCCTCGAGAACGGACGGCAGCTGATCCTCCGAGCCGATCCGGATCACAGAGCTATCGGGGTGTCACCGCCGCTGCTTCCGCCGAGGTGATCACCTCGACTACCTCGAAGCGAACGAGGTCGTCCCACGCCTCCATCCACTCGTCGAGCAGGGCGCGGTCGGCACACTCCATCACCTGGAAGCAGCGGGTCAGGTCCGAGGTGACCCAGCTCCCGCGGTACTCGAGCCCATCGGGGGCGAGGCGTCCTTGCTCGCGAAAGCGGCGATACACCGGCGCCGGGTCACCGTCCTTGAAGTGCTCGACGATCATGAACAGCATGCTCTCCTCCTCGGCTCGGCGCTCGTCCAGCGCTTCATTCCGCAACCTCACACGAATGGTCGCTCGAGCGTTTCAACGAGCATGACAGCAACCATGATCGAGCCCACGTTCATCGTCCGCGAACTCGACACCCCGGTTGGCCGCCTCGCGCTCATCGGCTCGTCGCTCGGCGTCCGCGCGATTCTCTGGCCTGGCGATTCGCCTTCCCGCGTGGGCCTCGCGGACGCAACGTTCGAGGTCGGAACAATCGACGTGCTCGACGAGGCCGCCATACAGCTCGGCAAGTACTTCGCGGGCATTCGCACGACATTCGACCTCCCGCTCGACCTTCGGGGAACACCGTTCCAGGTCGCCACCTGGGAGGCGCTCGCGGCGATTCCCTACGGGGAGACGCGCACGTACTCGCAACAGGCAACCAGGATCGGGCGACCGAACGCCGTCCGGGCGATCGGTGCGGCGAATGGACGCAACCCGATCTCCATCGTCCTGCCGTGTCACCGCGTCGTCGGGAGTGACGGGTCGCTGACGGGATTCGCCGGAGGGCTCGAGGCAAAGGCCGCGCTGCTCGCGTTCGAGGCGTCGCGGGTCGGGCTCCGCGGCCAGATCACCGCCTGACGCAACAACCAGGGCGCGACAGGTCCCGCCCCTACGGATAGAGCCTGGCGTCGAGGCGCACGGTGCTACGCTCTTCTTGCCCGGTCACGCTAGGTGGGGAGGCAGCGGTTCCCTGAACCCGAAATCCGCTCCAGCGGGACCGAACGCCGTCCGAGGGACGGTTTCATCGGGATTGGACTGCGCACGAGGTGTTGACAGGTCGGGTCCCGCGCACTGAGAGCGTTCGAACCGCGTCAGATCCGGAAGGAAGCAGCGCTAAGGACTCCCTCTCAGGTGCCGCGGTTCCGCCCGGCCCGAGCCGGCGACGCAGAACCCTCCGGGGAGGCCTGTTTCGACGACGGAGCGCGTGATCGGGCGAAGCTTCTTCGGCGAGCCGAAGAAGCGTTAGATGGGGCGAAGGAGTGGCTCTCGCAGAGGTCTCAGAGGGCTCTTGCGGTCAGGGCTTTACCAGCCCGCAGGGCGGCCATCCTGTGCCGGTACGTCGGACCGCCGCTCGCGCACGTCAACGGTTATCGTCACCTCATCCACGAACAAGCATTGTCGAAGCGAAAGCGTGTCCCCTGTGTGCCAACTACGTGACAAGTCTCACTCGGACCACCACGACGTCCGAACGCCCCATCTATCGCGTTTAGCGGGCGGGGGGGGGGGGCAGCGCGCGCCGCGCCGAACACGCAAAAGACGACCCACCCACCCCAAACCCCCCCCCCGAAGAGGGGCGCGAGTATGCGTCCGGAGGGGGG
>JANOFZ010000370.1:0-2704 GCA_031413935.1 Thermoleophilia bacterium
GAGGGCGCGATGCTCGTTCGCATCAAGGGCGACCAGGTCGAGGAGGTTCAGTTCAAGATCTTCGAGCCGCCGCGTTTCTTCGAGGCGCTGCTCCGCGGCCGCCAGTTCACCGAAGCGCCCGATATCACGGCACGCATCTGCGGCATCTGCCCGATCGCCTACATCGCAAGCTCGTGCAACGCGATGGAGGACGTGTGCGGCGTGGATCTCCCCGAGCAGGCGCGGCTGATGCGCAGGCTCGTCTATTGCGGCGAGTGGATCGAGAGCCACGTGCTGCATACGGCGATGCTCCATGCGCCCGATTTCCTCGGGTACGACGGCGCCGTCGAGATGGCACGCGATCGTCGCGACCTCGTCGAGATGGCGCTGCGCCTGAAGAAGGCGGGCAACACGATCATGGACGTCGTCGGTGGGCGCGCCGTCCACCCGGTCAACCTCCGTGTCGGAGGCATGTACCGCGCACCGACGCGGGCGGAGCTCGCCACGCTCGTGCCGGAGCTCGAGTGGGCCTGTGAGGCCGCCGTCGATTTCACGCGCTGGGTGGCAGGCTTCGATTTCCCGGACTTCGAGCAGGACTACGCGTTCGTGGCCCTCCGGCAGCCGGGTGAGTACCCGATCGAGCGCGGCCGGATCGCCTCGAGCACCGGCCTCGATATCGATGTCTCGGAGTACGAGCACCACTTCACGGAGACGCACGTCGAGCGGTCGAATGCGTTGCACTCGACGCTCGCCGGCGTCGGGAACTATCTCGTCGGGCCACTCGCGCGGTACGCGCTCAACTCGGCCGAGCTGTCGCCGCTCGCACGGAAGATCGCCGACGAGGTGGGCCTCCGTGATGTGGAGCGCAACCCGTTCCGCAGCATCGTCGTGCGCGCTGTCGAGACGGTCTACGCCGCAGACGAGGCGCTCCGGATCATCGCGCAGTACGTGCCGCCCGCCGAGCCGTTCGTCGAGGCAATACCCCGGGCGGGGATCGGATACGGCTGCACCGAGGCGCCGCGTGGAATCTGCTGGCATCGCTACGAGATCGACGATGCGGGAGCGATCCTCGACGCGAAGATCGTGCCCCCGACGTCGCAGAATCAGAAGACCATCGAGGAGGATCTCGTCGGCGTGGTCAAGGCGTCACTCCACCTGTCAGACGACGAGCTCGGCCATCGCTGCGAACAAACGATCCGCAACTATGACCCGTGCATCTCCTGCGCAACGCACTTCCTGAAGCTCGAAGTCGAACGCAGATGAGAGCAGCCGCGTGTCTCGGTAGCCGCTTTCGCGGCGACGATGCCGTAGGCCCGCTCGTCGCCGACCGGCTGCGCGCGGCCGGAGTCACGGTGCTCGACTGCGACGACGAGCCCACACGGTTGCTCGACGCCTGGGCGGGCCTTGATCTCGTCGTGATCGTGGACGCGGTGTCGTCGGGTGCCGCAGCGGGCACTGTCCATCGTGTCGACCCCGGGGACGGCCCGCTCCCCGGCGATCTCGGGCTCGCCTCGACGCATGCGTTTTCGGTCTCCGACGCCCTCGAGCTCGGACGCGCGGTCGGGCAGGCGCCGCGGCGTGTGATCGTGATCGGCGTCGAGGGAGCGGCCTTCGGCATGGGCGACCCTGTCACAGCCGAGGTGGAGGCAGCACTCGACGGTGTCGCGGCGTCGGTCATCGCAGAGCTCACGGAAGGAGCGCTCGATGCATGAGAAGGCCCTGATGGACGACCTGATGGCGAAGATCCTTGGTGTCGCTGTAGCCCAGGGCGGCGCTCGGGTGACGCAGGTCAAGGTGTGGCTCGGGGCGCTGTCGCACTTCACGCCGGAGCACTTCTCCGAGCACTTCGTCGACGCATCCCGGGGCACGGTCGCGGAGGGTGCCAACGTCGTGGCAACGCTCGACCACGACCTCACGGATCCGCGGGCCCAGGGGGTCGTGCTCGAGAGCGTCAGCGTCACGGAGTAGCGGGACCTGCCACGCAGGGTTCCACCGAACCCCCCTGGGGTTCCGCGGTAGACTCGCTCACGTGCCAGCCACCGTCATCGTCGGTGCGCAGTGGGGCGACGAGGGGAAGGGCAAGATCGTCGACCTGCTCGCCCAGGACTCCGACCTCGTCTGCCGTTACCAGGGTGGGCCGAATGCCGGGCACACGATCGTCGTCGACGGCGAGACCTACAAGATCCGGCAGATCCCCTCGGGCATCGTCGCCGGCAAGGCGTCTGCGATCGGCGCGGGTTGCGTCGTCGACCCACGCGTCGTGATCGAGGAACTGGACGACCTCGAAGGCCGGGGTCACGTCACGGCCGGCCTCGTCTTTCTCTCCGGGAACGCCCACCTGATCATGCCGTGGCACGTTGCGCTCGACGGCGCGCGGGAACGAAAGCTGGGCAACCTCCAGATCGGTACGACGCGCCGCGGCATCGGCCCTGCCTACGCCGACAAGGCGACCCGCATCGGGATCCGGGTTCAGGATCTCCTCGACCCGAAGATCTTGCGCCAGAAGATCGAGCTAGCGATCACGGAGAAGAACGTCTGGCTGGAGCGCGTCTACGAGATCGCGCCCGTCGACCTGGAAGAGGTCGCACACACGTACGAGGGTTACGCGCAGCGACTGCGTCCGTACATCGCCGACACCTCGCTGCTGGTGGATCGCGCGCTGCGAAACGGTGACAACGTCCTCTTCGAGGGTGCCCAGGGAACGCTGCTCGACCTCGATCACGGG
>JANOFZ010000371.1:0-5634 GCA_031413935.1 Thermoleophilia bacterium
GGTTGGTGGAGCTACGTTTCCTTGCCTCGCAACTGGGCCTGCAGATGGTCTTTGGCTCCTGGAGCGAGGCCGTCGCGGTCGGCGAGGAACTGCGCGCCGTACCGCACTTGCCGGGCCTGGCGCGGATCGAGCTGATGAACCTCGTTCCGATCCTGGTACACCGGGGAAGGATCGACGCCGCCCGCGACATCCTCGCACTCCTTCCTGAGGGCGAAACGTCCGGCGACGTGCAGACACGGGTTACCTACCGCGCGTTTCTCGCTCCCGTACTGCGCGCGGAAGGGCGGTTGGAGGAGGCTCTCGCCGCCGCCGAAGAGGCCTATGCCGGGCGTAGCGAACTCGGGCTCGCCACCGCGGTCAAGGCGAGCCTCGTCGAGACCTTCGAGGTGGCCTTCACACTCGGTGATCTCGACAAGTGCCGGGCGGTCGTGGCCATCTTCGACGTGCTCCGGCCCGGCGAGGTCACGCAGTACGTGCGCGCCGAGCGCGCCCGGCTGCACGCGCTCCTCGACGGGAGCGATGCAGCGTTCAAGGCGTCCGTCGCGGCGTTCCGGGAGCTCGGCTGGCCGTTCTGGCTCGGCGTCGCGCTCGTCGAGCATGCCGAGTGGCTGGCCGCCGAAAGCCGCGCTCCGGAGGCTGGCCCGCTGCTCTCCGAGGCGCGCGAAATCTTCGAGAAGCTCGAGGCGAAGCCGTGGCTCGAGCGCGTCGACACCCTGGCCGAGGTGCACGCGTGACCTGCCCCGCGTGCGGCACCGAGAACCGCGACGGAAGGCGGTTCTGCTCCCGTTGCGGCGGGACTCTCGAGGTGGCGTGCGCTTCGTGTGGCGCCGCCAACGATCCGGACGACGCGTTCTGCGGCGGGTGCGGGGCGGCGCTCGGCGGTGCGACAGCGGCTGCTGTGCCACCGCCCCGGCCGGCGTCCGCAGCGCCTACAGCCGAACGGCGGCTGATGTCGGTGCTGTTCGCCGACCTCGTCGGTTTCACGACCGCCTCCGAAGGACGCGACGCGGAGGACACGCGGGAGCTCCTGACCCGCTACTTCGACACCTCGCGCACGATCATCGAGCGCTACGGCGGAACGGTCGAGAAGTTCATAGGTGATGCCGTGATGGCAGTGTGGGGTGCTCCGATCGCGAACGAAGACGACGCCGAGCGCGCTGTCCGCGCCGGGCTCGAGCTCGTCGCTGCCGTTCCCGGCCTCGACCCCGCACTCCAGGCCCGGGCCGGCATCCTCACCGGCGAAGCCGCCGTCACCCTCGGGGCCACCGACCAGGGCATGGTTGCCGGCGACCTCGTCAACACCGCCAGCCGCATCCAGTCGGCAGCCGAGCCCGGCACCGTCCTCGTCGGCGAGACGACGCGCCGCGCCTCCGAGGCCGCCATCTCCTACGCCGACGCCGGCGAGCACGAGCTCAAAGGCAAGGCCGAGCCCGTGCAACTCTCACGGGCGATCCGGGTCGCGGCTCAGCGCCGCGGCGAGGGCCGCGCTGTCGGGCTCGAGGCGCCTTTCGTCGGCCGGGCGGGGGAGCTACGGCTCGTAAAGGACCTCTTTCACGCATCCGTCGACCAGTCCCGCGCGCGGCTCGTGTCGGTGATCGGCGTCGCCGGAATCGGCAAGTCGCGCCTTTCATGGGAGTTCGAGAAGTACATCGACGGCGTTGCCGCGGATGTCTGGTGGCATCGCGGTCGCTGTCTCTCCTACGGCGAGGGCGTTGCCTTCTGGGCCCTCGCGGAGATGGTGCGCGGTCGCGCGAAGATCCTCGAGGACGACGACGCGAGCACGTCCATGGCGAAATTGCATGCCGTGCTCGTGGCCCAGGTGCCTGACGGAGACGAGCGAGCCTGGATCGAGCAACGCCTCCTCCATCTCCTCGGTCTCGCCGAGCGGACGGCCGCCGACCGCGAGGATCTATTCTCCGCCTGGCGGCGGTTCTTCGAGCTCCTGGCCGAGCAGGGCTCGCTCGTCATGGTGTTCGAGGACATCCACTGGGCCGACGAGGGGCTCGTCGCGTTCATCGAGTACCTCCTCGACTGGGGCCGCCACCACCCGATCTTCGTCCTCACGCTGGCGCGGCCCGAGCTCAGCGACCGACATCCAGGCTTCCCCGGCTCGAACCGCAGCGCCGCAACGCTCCCCCTCGAGCCGCTCGGCGACGACGCGATGGACGAGCTCCTCATCGGACTCGTCCCGGGGCTCCCCGACGACGTCCGGCGCCGACTCCGCGACGCTGCCGACGGGATCCCGCTGTACGCAGTGGAGACGGTGCGGATGCTGCGCGATCGCGGCGTGCTCGAGCAGGTGGGGGACACGGTGCTCGTGACCGGTGACCTGAGTAGCTTCGAGGTTCCCGAGACGCTGCACGCACTCATCGCCTCGCGGCTGGACAGCGTTCCGGACGAGGAGCGGAGGCTGCTCCAGGACGCATCCGTTCTCGGCAAGACGTTCACGACACGCGGACTCGCCGCGCTCTCGGGGCTCACGCCGGACGAGGTCGATGGACTCGTCGCGAGCCTCGTCCGGAAAGAACTGCTCGCCGTCGAGACCGACCCCTTTTCGCCCGAGCGCGGGCAACTCGGATTCCTCCAGGCCCTCGTACAGCGGGTCACGTACGAGACGATCGCCCGTCGCGACCGGCGAGCCCGTCATCTCGCGGTTGCCGGTTATCTCGCAACGGATGCCGGGACCGACCCCGACGAGATCGCGGAGGTGATCGCGACCCACTACCTCGACGCCCACGAGGCGGACGAGAATGCAGCCGATGCCCTGGATGTGCGCGCAGAGGCACGACGGTGGTTCACGCGCGCAGCCGACCGGGCCGCGTCGCTCGCGGCCCCACTCGAGGCACAGAGGTCATTCGAGCGTGCGGCCGAGTTGACGGACGAGGGTGTCGAGCGGGGACGCTCCCTCGCCCGAGCAGGCGAGTTTGCGGCGATGGGGGGACGGATGGCCGAGGCCGAATCACTGCTGGCGGAAGCGATCTCCATTCTCGAGGCCTCGGACAAGCTCGGTGAAGCCGCGGGGGCGCAGGCGGCTCTGGGCGAAGTTCTCTTCCTCACCGGGCGTATCGAAGGCGCGGTTGCGCAACTCGAGCAGTCGCTTGCTTCACACGAGGCCGCCGCCGACGAGGCCGCGATTGCAACGGTATCGGCACAACTGGGCCGGTTCCTGTTCTTCGAGGGCCGGCAGGCCGAGGCGGCACCGCATATCGAGCGAGCGATCGACCTCGGTGAGCGGCTCCGTCTCGCCGAAGTCGTGGTCGAGGCACTCAACACCAAGGGGCTGATACTCCAGTCCCGACCCAACGAGAGCCTCGGTCTGATGCGCCAGGCGCTCGTGCTGGCCGAGGAGACAAACACCCCGCGCGGCGCGTTGCGGGCATACATGAACCTCAGCTACCTCCTGGGACTCGCGGGCAAGAGGGCCGAGGCGGAGGCTGTGATCGAGCGGGGGATCGCGCTCGCGGGGCGCCGTGGCGATCGGGGCTGGGAGCTCAGCCTCACGGCGAACCTCGTCGACTCATACTTCGAGTCGGGTCGCTGGGACGAGGTCGAGCAAGTTGTCGCCGCGATGCCCGAGGAGGGGCGACTGACGTCCGACCCGGTCCAGGCGTCCACAATGCTCTGGGTCGCCGAGATGGCGCTCTATCGGGGGGAGCTCGAGCGCGTCTCCGAGCTTGCCGCCGCGTACGCAGCCTGGGGAGACACGGAGAATGTGACGGCAGCCGGCGTGCGCATCTGGGCTCGCGTCCTGATCGCGCAGGCCGAAGGCCGACACGACGACGCGATGTCAGAGTGCCTGACCGCGCTTGGGGACGCAACCCACCGCGAGGACCCCGAGGCGGTCGAAATCTTTTTCGAGCGGGGCTGCGAATCGGCTCGCGAGAACGCAGATGCGGAGACGCTGGCAGATCTCGTCGCGCTCGTTGCCTCCTCACCGATCGAGCATCGATCGCCGGCGCTCGCGGCTCACACGCTGCTGCAGCGGGCTCGGCTCACCGCCCTCCGCTCCGGCGCCGAACCGGGCTTCGAAGCTGCGGTAGCGGCGCTGCGGGACGTCGAGGAGCCGTTCTGGGTCGCGACTGCCCAGCTCGAGCAGGCAGAATGGCTCTCGACGTACGGCCGCAGCGAAGAGATCGGCCCGCTGCTGACGGAGGCGCGCGACGTGTTCGAACGCTTGCGGGCGCAACCGCGGCTCGCGCGGCTCGACGCGGTTCAGGCGACGAGCTCGACCTCTGCGCCGACGAGCGCGTAGGTCAACCGAGCTGCCGGGAGTAGAGGGCCGAGCGTCGCGTCCCCACTTGCGCCGTGAACCAGATCTGCCCGGTGTTTCGGTGTCATCCGATCGAGTCGCTATGTTTTCTGTATGGACAACCAAGCAGATATCTACCCGGTGACGGTCATTTGCTCGCGGTACGGAGGCGTCTACGAGCGTGGATGCTGGGCAGCGCTGGACTGCTCACACGATGAGGTGCCCGAGGGGTGCCATCAGCGACTGGCGCGCCCTGGCGGAGGAACCCCTAACGGACGTGAGAAGTGGTGGTTCAATGAACCATGATACAATGGAGATCATGATCCGCACCACGGTGATGCTTCCCGAGGAAACCCACGAGCGCCTACGGCGCATCGCCCGCCGACACGGCATCCCGCTCGCGCGGGTGATCCGGGACGCCCTCACCCAGGCTGCGAGCGCTGAGCCCCGGCCGACGCTTTCCTTCATCGCCGTCGCGGGCGGTGAGGCGGAGACGTCTGCTGCGGCGACGGCCGAGGCGCTGCCGCCACTGTCGCCGTTCCGAACCGACGCCCCCACGAGCGACGAGATCGAGCGCTACAGACGTCTTGCCGAGCGACGGGTCGGAGACCTGGAGGCTTGATCGGTGCTGATCTGCGACAGCGGTCCGATCCTCGCCGCCCTCGACGCGCGCGACAGCGACCACGAATCGTGCGCCGAGTTACTCCGGCAGTTCGCCGGCGAACTTGCTGTGCCGGCACCTGTGGTTACAGAGATCGCCTTGTTCCTGATCCGGAGCTACGGACAGGAGCGGCACCTGCGCTTCCTCGACAGCATCGCCGCAGGTGAGCTCGACGTCATCGATCTGGAGCCTGCCGACCACCGGCGCGTCTCCCGCCTCTGCGCGATGTACCGCGACCTGCCGCTCGATCAGGTCGATGCAAGCGTGATCGCGATCGCGGAGCGCGAGGGAGCGCACACGGTGGCCTCGCTCGATCGCCGCCACTTCACGATCGTCCGACTCGCAGACGGAAACGCCCTCGAGCTGCTTCCGGCGAGGCACGGGTCGCCGGAATGATCCCGTTCACACCGAGACTGCGCGACCAGCTAGCCGGCAATCTGGGACGACACCGACGACGCGAGCATGCGCTCGACGAACGACGCCATGCCGCCGTTGCGATCGTCGTCGTCAACAGTGACGCCGAGCGTGACGGCCACGATCCCTTTCCCGTCGAGCGAGACTACTTCGCCGACGTTCAGTCCGACGTGTCGGGCCTCGACGGGCGCATGTCAGGCGTCGCAGGGGGAGCCGCGTTCCTTCTCTGTCGTCGTGCCGCGAAGCTCAGCGCACACGCAGGACAGTGGGCGCTGCCGGGCGGTCGCTGCGACGGCGGTGAGACCGCTTC
>JANOFZ010000372.1:0-8105 GCA_031413935.1 Thermoleophilia bacterium
CTCGTGAACGATCTGATCATGCCGATCATCGCGATGATCATCGGCAAGCCCGACTTCAGCGACCTCACGTTCACGATCAACGACGCGGTCTTCCGCTACGGCGCCTTCATCACCTCGGTGATCACGTTCATCGCGATTGCTGCAGCCGTGTTCTTCTTTGTGGTCAAGCCGATGGACGCGATCGCCGCCCGCAGGGCGAAGGGCGAAGAAGAGGTTGTCTCGGACGAGGAACGGCGCCACCAGGAACTGCTCGCAGCGCTTGCCGCGCGTTCGTAGGGGCGCCGCCCACCGTAGGGGCTATGCGGAGCGGCGTCTCGGCGCCGCGCAGCGTCGCCCGTGGGTAGACGTCGCCCGCGGGCGAGGCTTTGCCTCGCTTGGGCTCGGCGACGCCTAGCCCCTACATAAACGGCATGTGTGAGGAAGGGGGCCAGTTCGTGTCGGTTCATGAGGAAGGGGGCCGTTCTAGGCCCCCTTCCACACACATGCGCTGGAGAGGACTTGAACCTCCACGGGGTTGCCCCCACAAGGCCCTCAACCTTGCGCGTCTACCAATTCCGCCACCAGCGCGCGGCGCGATTGTACCCCGACTACGCGAGCAGCCGGAAGATGACCACGGTGTTCACGAAGAAGAGCACCGCGATCAACGTCGTCAGGCGCGTGAGGTTGCGCTCGACGATGTGCGTCCCTCCCTGCGACTGCGGCGTGAATCCCATGCCACCAAAACCGGCTTCACGGCCGGAATGCATCAGCACGAGCGTCACGAGCGCCGCCGAGATGAGGACCTGCAGGACTGCAAAGAAGGGAACCATCGCTGCCGGATCGTACCAGCGGTACGCTCACCCCCATGGGCACTCCCGATGATGGCCGAGCGAAGGTTCAACGCCTACTCGTGACCGGAGACACGCGGCTTAAGCAGGGCGTCGCGCTTGCGAAGGTGAGGGAGAGCTACCTGGCCGCGCTCGAGGCAGCGAAGGACGCAGGGCTCGAGGACGCGGTCAGGCCGCTTGTCGAGCTCAGGCTTGCGGATCTCGACGCGCGCGAAGCAGGATCTCCTCTACCCGCTCCGCCTGCCGCCTGACGTCGTGCGCCTCGGCAGCGCGGCGGGCCGCCAGGTTCGGCCGCGGGAGCCGTGCTGCCGTCTCGAGGGCGCCCAGAAGCGCATCATCGTCGCAGGCGTCCACCAGAACTCCCGCGTCGGAGGGAACGAACTCGGGCGGGCCTCCCACTCGGGTCGCAACGACCGACCGGCCGGAAGCGAGACCCTCGAGCGTCGAGAGGCCGAACGGCTCGATCAGGCTCGGCTGGCAGACGACGTCCGCGGCCGCGAACCACGCTGGGACGGCGTCGTGCTCGACCGTGCCCGCGAGATGAATCCCCGGACGACCTTCGAGCGCACCCCTCAGCGGCCCCTCACCGACGAACGCGAGCGACCCTTCACCTCGCCGCTCGAAGGCGCGGGCGAGGCCGAGGACGTTCTTGCGCTCGCTGAGCGATCCGACGCACACGAACGCCGTCCCGGCCGGTGACCAACCGACCTCGGCGCGTGCAGCGTCGACCGCCCGAACGGAGAAACGCTCGAGGTCGACGCCGCAGTCGATCACCGTGCTCTTCGCCTGCGCCTCGGGAATCACCTCGACGAGTCGGTCGAGCAGCCATGACGAGACCGCGACGACCGCATGGGCCTTGCGGACGGTAAGGCGCGTCGCCTCGCGAACAGCGCGGTTGTTGCGTGCGTTCTCGACATCCTGGCCGTGAGCCGTCACGACGAGCGGCGCGCGGCCTGCGATCGCCGCGAGGAGCCCTGCCGGCACGAGGAAGTGCGCGTAGACGACATCGGGACGGAACCGTCGCGCCGTCTGAACGACATCGAGCGCAAGCCTCGCATGGCGACTTCGTCCGCCCGTCCGGTCAACGACGGCGCGCGCCAGCTCGTGCCCGCGCGCCTCGAGCTCACGCTCGAGCGTGGCGACGAACGACCCGAGCGCCGGTGCGTCCGGGCCGGGATACATCTGCGAGACGAGCAGGATGCGCACGCACGGAGCCTACTGCCGGCGCTCGACGCTCACCGTCCGTCGTAGGTGCCCCAGAGCTCTCGTAGGGCCCCGCAGATCTCTCCGACCGTGCAGTGCGCACGGAGCGCGTCTCGCATCGGCGGGAGGAGATTGCCGTCGCCGACTGCTGTCTCACGGACGCGAGCGAGTGCGCTGGCAGCCTCATCGGCGCTTCGCTCCGAGCGCACCCGGGCCGTGCGCTCTCGCTGTCGCTCCTCACCGGTCGGATCGACGCGGTGGAGCTCGATCGGCTCGGCCGACTCGTCGGTGAACGCGTTCACGCCGACGACCACCCGGTCGCCTGCCTCGACCCCCTTCTGGAACCGGTAGGCGGCCTCCTCGATCTCCCCCTGGATGAAGCCTGCCTCGACAGCCGCGACGGCCCCCCCGAGCTCGTCGATCCGCTCGATCAGCGCGAGAGCCTTGCCTTCGAGCTCCGCGGTGAGCGACTCCAGGTAGTAGGAACCGCCAAGTGGATCGGCCGTGCCGGTCGTCCCGGCCTCGTGCATGAGGATCTGCTGTGTGCGCAGGGCGATCGTCGCAGCGTGCTGGCTCGGGAGCGCGAGCGCCTCGTCGAAGCTATTCGTGTGCAGCGACTGGGCGCCGCCGCAGACGGCGGAGAGCGCCTGGATCGCGACGCGGACGATGTTGTTCTCGGGCTGCTGCGCTGTCAGCGTCGAGCCACCGGTCTGGGCGTGGAACCGGAGTGCCTGAGCCTTCGCGGTCGTGGCGCCGAATCGGTCGCGCATGATCGTGGCCCACATCGTGCGCGCCGCTCTGAACTTCGCCACCTCGACGAAGAAGTCGTTGTGCGCGTTGAAGAAGAACGACAGGCGCGCGCCGAACGCATCCGGCGTGAGACCGGCAGCGACAGCCGCGTCGCAGTAGGCGATCCCGTTCGCGAGCGTGAACGCGAGCTCCTGCGCCGCCGTCGAGCCTGCCTCGCGGATGTGGTACCCGGAGATCGAGATCGTGTTCCAGTTCGGGATCCGCTCCTCGCAGTACGCGAAGAGATCCGTCGTCAGCCGCATCGACGGGCGGGGCGGGAAGATGTAGTTGCCGCGCGCGATGTACTCCTTGAGGATGTCGTTCTGCACCGTCCCGCGGAGCGCGGTTCCCGGCACGCCCTGGCCTTCGGCGACCAGTTCGTACAGGAGCAGCAGCAACGCCGCGGGAGCGTTGATCGTCATCGATGTCGACACCTCGTCGAGCGGAAGTCCGCCGAGCATCAGCTCCATGTCGACGAGCGAATCGATCGCGACTCCCGTTCGGCCCACCTCGCCTGCGGAGACCGCGTCGTCCGAGTCGTAGCCGAGCTGGGTCGGGAGGTCGAACGCGACGGAGAGCCCCGTCTGCCCCTGGGCAAGGAGATACCGGTAGCGCTCGTTCGACTCCTCGGCCGACGCGAACCCGGCGTACTGGCGCATCGTCCATGGCCGTCCCCGGTACATGTCGGGATACGGCCCGCGGGTGAAGGGGAAGATTCCGGGTGGCGCCGGCTCACCAGCGGGCGCGTCCGCGGCTCGGTACAGCGGCCTCACGTCGATCTCCGCGTCGCGCGGCGGGCGGTCGGGAGTGCTTGCCATGCTTCGATCCTACGTCGACTCCGGCGGCTCGGTCGTCCGAGCCACCGGAGTCCACACTAGAGCTACCCCGATGTGGCCGAGAGCACGTCCACGCTGATCGCGTCGAGCTGGCGATACCGCGCAAAGACGCGTGTCGTCGGGCCGGCGGTTCGGGGAATCGAGGCGCAGATGACCTCGAGCACATCCTTATCGGCGGGAATCGTGACAGCGGCCTGGAGGCCGATGCTCGCAGACGAGGCACCGGTGCTTGTGACCGCCTGCTGGAGGACGATCCAGGTCTGGTCGAGATTCGTCGATGTGCCTGCGATCCTCATCGAGCACGGGACGAACGTCGCGCCGAGTGCGGTGAAGTTCAGGTTGGCGACGTTCACCTTGGCGTGGGCGAGATACGTGCCTGCCGGGAGTATGATCGACGCGACCGATGCACTCGTCGTACCGAGCTCGACCGGCGTGGACAGATTCGCCGCCGCGTAGCCACGGGTCGGACCGCCGAGCGGCAGAGGCGTCTCGCCCTTCATGCAATCAGTGGGGACGTCGACGGCGCGGAGCGCGCCTCCTTCGTCCGCATAACACGTGTTGATGACGCCGGACGAATCGGGGATCGCGGCGTAGGCGACACCGACCACCGCGAGCAGCGTGCCAACTGCTGCAAGGGCGACGGTGCGCCTCGAACGGAACATGCTCATGGAGACCTCCATCGCGAGGGTGGGACACGTCGCACCATGGACCGACACGACCCATCCGTCAATACTGCGGGCGAGGAGCTCTCTCCTTACAGCACCCCACCGGCGCGCTCGATCGCGTCGAGCGCGATCCGCTTGCCCGACTCGATGTGCGTCCGGATGGTCTGCTGTGTCGCGGCGAGATCGTTCATCTCGAAGGCCTCGACGATCGCGCGATGCTCGCGGGCCAGGTACTCGCCGCCTTCCAGCTTGCCACCGCGAATCACCTGCATCATCAGGTTCACGGAGAGCTCGCGATAGACGTGGGAGAGCATCGTGTTCCGCGCCAGGTCGATCTGGAACTCGTGGAATGCGGCGTTCGCCGAGTCCCACTCCTCCTGGGAGATCGCCTGCTCCGACTCCTCCATCAGCGTCCGGAAGTGGGCGAGCCGAGCGGGGTCGACGGAGCCGACCGTGCGCTCGGCCGCGTGCAGCTCGAGGGCGAGGCGAACGTCGTACCCGTCGCCCACCGTTGCGGGCGTGACCGGCGTCACGTAGTAGCCTCGACGGGCTTTGACCGAGAGCAAGCCTTCGGAGACGAGGCGCGTGAGCGCGTGATGCACGGGGCTGCGCGAGACGCCAAGCTCCGTCGCGAGCTCGTGCAGGCTCAGCTTCACGCCGGGTCCCGGCTCGCGCTGGAGAACGCGGTTGCGCAGCGTTCCGTAGACCTGCTCGTTGAGATTCGTGCGCGGGAGCATCGTCGCCATGGGACAGATGTAACATGACAGCCCCCACGTTCCGCAACCCCCGGGGTAGGCTGGAACGGATGAAGGTCGCTGTTCGCCTGTTTGCAGGCCTCCGTGAGCTCGCCGGCACGCGGGCGCTCGAGCTCGATCTCCCCTCGGGTGCGGTCGCTGCGGACGTCTGGCCGGCACTCGACCTCGGCGACGAGCCCGCGGGTCTGCTCGTTGCGGTCAACAAGAGCTATGCCGATCGAGGAACCGTGCTCGCAGAGGGTGATGAGGTGGCGCTGATTCCTCCCGTTTCCGGCGGCGCATTTCGACTCTCGGAGCTCCCGCTCTTACTCGACGATGCCGTCCGGGAGGTCGCCTCCGACGACGCTGGGGCAATCGCCACCTTCGCCGGGACGACCCGTGCCCGGTCGCGCGGCCGCGAGGTCGTACGGCTCGAGTACGAGGCATACGAGGGGATGGCAGAGGCGGAGATGGAGCGGATCGCGGCAGACCTGAAGGAGCGACATTCGCTGATCGACGTCGCCATTCACCACCGGGTTGGCATCGTGGGGATCGGCGAGACGAGCGTCGTGATTGCCGTCTCTTCGGCTCATCGGGCCGATGCGCTCGCCGCCTGCGCGGAGGCGATCGACACCCTCAAGGGCTCGGTGCCGTTGTGGAAGAAGGAGATCTACGTCGGTGGCGAGGAATGGATCGGTCAGGGTTCGTGAGCTTCGTCGGTATCCGTGCGGTGGCCGGCTTCAGCCGGTCGCTCGGGTTGCGTCCGGCGTGAGCGACCACCTGCCAGAGGAGCCTGCGCCGCGGCCACGCCGCACCGGCCTCGGTCGTATCCTCGCGCCGCTCCTCGTCGCCGGCGCGGTGCTGCTCAAGCTTGCCGGCTCGCTGAAGTTCCTCGGCATCTTCGTCGCTGTCGGCGGGTACGCGCTGATCTGGGGCTGGCGCTTCGGGGTCGGCTTCGTCCTGCTCATCCTCGTGCATGAGATGGGTCACTACGTCGAGGCGAAACGGCAGGGACTCAACCCGCAGATCCCGGTCTTCATCCCGTTTCTCGGCGCCTACGTCGCCCTCCGCAACCAGCCCTTCGACCCCTGGCGCAACGCGCTCGTCTCGGTTGCGGGGCCTGTCGCCGGAGGAGTGGCCGCGCTCGTGTGCCTGATCTACGGCAACGCCGTCGACTCCGACCTCTTCCGAGCGCTCGCCTACGTCGGATTCCTGCTCAATCTCTTCAACCTGATCCCGATCGGCTTCCTCGACGGCGGCCACATCCTTCGCGCCTGGCGCATTCTGAAGGCTGGCGGCGGACGGGCGAGCCCGGCTGACGCGCGGCGGCTATCGGGGATCGTCGCGGTGTATACCGTCGCCCTCATTGCTGCCCTTGCCCTCGGCATGGTGGCCTCCCACGTGCCGCAGACGCGCCTGTGAAGCCGGGGGACTTCGATCGACGGCTGCTGCTGCGGCGACACGAAACGCTCGCGAGCGATGTCTCGCTGATCGCCTCGGAGTTTCTCGCTGGCTTCCAGACGGTGCAGGAGATCGACCGTCCTGCGGTGTCGATCTTCGGCTCTGCGCGCGTGGGCGAGGAGACCTCCGCCTACCGGTTCGCTCGCGAGACGGGCGCCCTCTTCGCCGCTGACGACTTCGCCGTCGTTACCGGTGGCGGCCCGGGCGTGATGGAGGCGGCCAACCGGGGTTGCCAGGAGGCTGGCGGGCTCTCTGTGGGGTTCAACATCGAGCTCGCGCACGAGCAGGGCCTCAACGCGTACTGCGATCTCTCGATGACGTTCAAGCACTTCTACGCCCGAAAGACGATGTTCGTGAAAGCGGCAGAGGGGTTCGTCATCTTCCCCGGCGGGTTCGGCACATTGGACGAGCTGTTCGAATCGCTGACGCTGATCCAGACCGGCAAGATCGGAGGCTTCCCCGTGGTGCTCTTCGACGCCTCGTACTGGTCGCCGATGCTCGACTGGATCCGCACCCGAATGCTCGAGGACGGCCTGATCTCGGCCGCGGATCTCGACCTCGTGCACGTGACGGATTTACCGGCCGAGGCCGTGGACTGCGTCGTCTCTCGCTTCGACGCGCGTGTCGCCGAGGGATCGGCATGATTGACGCCGCCGTTGCTGCGATTCGCGAGCGGACGCCGCTCGTGCCTCGAGCCACCGTCATCCTCGGCTCCGGCCTCGGCGGGTTCGCAGGTGCCGTCGAGGATGCAGTGGAGATTCCCTACGGGGAGATTCCCGCGTGGCCCGTCTCGACGGCGCTCGGCCACTCGGGCACGCTCGTGATCGGGACGTTCGCCGGTGTGCCGCTCGCCGTGATGAAGGGCCGGGCCCATCTGTATGAGGGCCACAGCGCCGAGAAGGTCGTCTTCGGCGTGCGCGTCCTCGGGCAGCTCGGTGCCGAGGTGCTCGTCGTCACGAACGCCTGCGGCGGCGTGCGCGAGGATCTCCGGCCCGGCGATCTCGTGCTCGTCTCCGACCACCTCAACCTGCAGGGAACCTCGCCGCTCGTCGGGCCGAACGACGACACCCTGGGTCCGCGCTTCCCGGACATGAGCAACGCCTACGACCCGGCATTGCGCGCCCTCACCCACGATGCGGCCGCCCGTCTCGGTCAGACCCTCTCCGAGGGTGTGTACGCGGCCTGGCTCGGCCCCGCCTTCGAGACCCCGGCCGAGATCAGGATGATCCGGGTGCTCGGTGGCGATCTCGTCGGGATGTCGACGGTGCCCGAGGTGCTGGCAGCTCGTCACATGGGCCTCCGCTGCCTGACGATCTCGTGCGTCACCAACATGGCGGCGGGCATCCTGCCCGAGCCGCTCGACGCCGAGCACGTCCTCCGCGTGGGAGCGCAGGCGGAGGGTCGGCTAACGGCGTTGCTCGCCGAAGTTCTGCCCGCCCTGTAAACCGGAAGGGGTGAGGCTTTGTGGGTGAGGCTGAAGGCTCACCCATCCACCTAGACTTGGGGCATGGCCCCTTCGCTTCGAACGCTTCCCTCGGTCGACCGTCTGGACGCCGATCCCCGCTTGGCCGACGCGTCGCATCCGCTGGT
>JANOFZ010000373.1:0-2553 GCA_031413935.1 Thermoleophilia bacterium
CAGTAGATCCGCTTCTCGTCTGAGCCCCGAACGGGGTAGGGCGCCTCGGGGTATCCCCCGTTGGAGGGAGGGCGCACGGGCTATCGATGCCGACATACGCCCTATGCGAACTGTCCGCTTCGTCCTCCTTGCCACTGCTGCAGCCACGCTGCTGTCGGCCTCGGCGCTTGCACAATCCGAACGGTCACTTTCCGCGCCCATGGCCCTGAAGCCGTTCCTCCTGAAGGCCAGCGAGGCTCCTCTGCGCGAGTTCTCACGCACTCCATCCTTTTCCTGGAAGCCCGTTCGTGGTGCGGTTCGCTACGAGTTCCAGGTCGCCAAGAACATCTCGTTCAATGAGAGCAGCATCTTCTATGCCACCGGCTCTGTTCGCGGGCCGGCGACAGCGATCCCCCTCTCCCTCCCGTGGATGAGCGGGAAACCGTTCGCTGCGTACGCGCGCGTTCGAGCCGTCAACGGCGCGGGCAAGGTCTCGCCGTGGAGTGCGTCGTACGGATTCAACCTCCGTTGGAAGGACGTGCCCCGGCAGCTTCCGGAGTACCCGGGCCTGTCCCGCTGGACACCCGTCGAGGGTGCAACAGGGTACGAGGTCTGGTTCACGAATATCGCCGGCTACGAGAAGCACGTGACAATGCGTACCAACTCGGTCGATCATCGAGAGGCCTATACCTTCCATGACTCGCCGGCCTGGACATCGACGGTGAAGTGGCGCGTGCGGGCGATCCGAAACGGCGAAGGGATAGTGCATCTGAACGGACTGCCGGCCGTGTACTACGGTCCGTGGAGCCCGGAGTACACCTCGAACAACGCACCGCAGTCAGGGCCGCTGCAAGTCGTCGCCGCCGTCACAAACGGCGCGACGAGTACGCCCGGCAAGGCAAACGACCACGAGCTGACGCCCGGCCTGGCGTTCCGCGGTCGGGAAGCACTGAACACCTTCTCCGGCAACAACTTCGGGCTGTACCGGGTGTACATCGCCTCCGACAGCGACTGCGTCAACGTCATCTTCAAGGGCTCCGTCGTCGGCTCCCCCGCCTTTGCGCCGCGCACGAGCGGGCCTCTCAAGCTTCCGGTCGAGCCGACCAAGGAACTGACGAAAGCCATGAACGAGGTGCTCCCGGATGGAGACGAGGCAAACACGTTCATGGCCGGAGTGGTACCGGTCGTCGCGACCGAGCAGGCTCCCGCCGATACCGAAACCACCGCGTCGAAGTCGTCGGGATCGGCCACCGATGGATCAACCACAGCGGGTGGGAGCGGAACTCCTGCAGCGCCCGCCGTGGTAACGCCGAAGGCGGTGGACCTCCCCGAGAGCGGCTGGCCGAACGGTCGCTTCTACTGGACTGTCGTGCCTGTCCGGGTGGTGCTCGTGGATGACGGCAAGAAGATCGAGTACCACGAGACGAGGCCCGCGCAGGATCTCTGCCAGTCGGGCAACGCGATCGAGTTCGGCAAGAACTCGTCGCCGGTCGTCGCTGGAGAGGGCACCGCGTATGCCTCGGGTATGTCGCCTTCCGGCCGGCTCGTTGCAGCGGCCGGGCCCAAGAACACGTTCTACGGTCGTCCGCTCGTCGCCTGGCGTCCCGTTCAGGGCGCTGCCGGCTACGAGATCCAGTGGTCGCACAGCCGTGATCGCTGGCGCACACTCGGCGCGCTCGAAACGCAGGGGACGGCAGTGACACTGCCGCTCAATCCAGGCTCCTGGTGGTACCGGGTGCGGGCACGCAATCCCTACCTGCCGGGTCACACCAAGCGTATGGCATGGTCGACTCCACTCTCGATCACTGTCGCGAAACCCAAGTTCCGACTCGTCTCCTCCTCGAAGTAGGCCGTCGAATGTAAGGTCGGGGCTCGAATGAGCCCCGACCTTGCACTAGCGCTCGAACTCGCAGACGCGGCCGACGAGATCTCGCTCGGCCGTTTCCGCGCGACCGACCTGGTCGTCGAGACCAAGCCCGATCTGACCCCGGTGACCGAAGCCGACCGGGCCGTCGAAGAGGCGATCCGGGCGCGCCTCGCGGCGGAGCGCCCGGACGACGAGATCCTCGGTGAGGAGTTCGGCACAACCGGTAGCGGCACGCGTCGCTGGATCGTCGATCCGATCGACGGGACGCGCAACTACTCCCGCGGGATCCCCGTCTGGGCAACGTTGATCGCCCTCGAGGAGAACGAGGAGATCCAGCTCGGCGTCGTCTCGGCGCCGGCTCTGCACCGGCGCTGGCACGCCGAGCGAGGGGGCGGCGCCTGGGTCAACGACGACCGCATTCGCGTCTCGGCGATCAGGCAGATCGAGGATGCGGTGCTCTCGTTCGCGCTCGAGCAACCGATCCCGTCACTTGCCGGCTATGCCTGGCACGCGCGCGGTTACGGCGACTTCTGGGCCCACATGCTCGTTGCCGAAGGTGCTGTCGACGGCGCCGTCGAAGCAGTCGGGGCGAAGGTCTGGGATCTGGCGGCGATCCAGCCGATCGTCGAGGAGGCAGGCGGGCGCTTCAGTGATGCAGCGGGAGTGGCTCGCGTCGACGGGGGTACGGCAATCTCCTCGAACGGGCA
>JANOFZ010000374.1:0-1805 GCA_031413935.1 Thermoleophilia bacterium
TCATCGTGACGAGCATGACCGGGCGGCTGCCGGAGCCGACCGGGATGTCCGCGCTCGTTCGGGTGCGGCGCGTCCCGATCACTCGGCTACTCCGGGCTGAGCTTCCATGACGTCAACCGGGCGCTCGACGCAGCCGTCGTGCGGCGCCGGATCTGTGGCACGACGAGCAGGCCGTGGGCCATGACCAGGACGAAGAGGAGAAATGCATACTGGATGCCGACGAGAACCGCGAGCGGGATCATGATCGCCGCGAGGACGAGCGGCGGGCCGACGACAAGCAACCGATAGCGCCTGACGCCGGCGAGCAGCGAGTCGTACTCGGCCTGCGGAATCTGTGAGGTGTTCCAGGCCTTCCCGCACTGCTCGCACTGCCAGCGCTTGCCGTAGGGGACGCTTCCGACGGCGCCACAGTCGCACGTGATCGTGATCGGAGGTTCGCGCACGCCGTGATCCTACATCCCTCATAAACCACGAGTATTTGCCGTGTTGGCAATGGCGTTGCCAGCCACTAGGAAACGTCCGCAGAAGGTGGTAGGTTCGCGGCAGTGGCGGTGTCAAAGGCTGCCGTTCCCTGGAACCCAGACGGAGGTCGATCGTGGCAACTGCGGTAGTCGAAGAACGACAGCTTCTCAAGACGCTTCGCTGGTACGACGGATTCGTCATCGCTCTCGCGAATCCCGGTTTCCTGCTCGGTGCTCTTGGATATTCGGTCGGTGACCTCGGCGGCTGGGGCGCGGCTATCCTCTGGGGCATCTCGGCTTTCGTCGCCGTCTTCCTCAACACGATCTATTCCGAGCTGGCGACGATGTTCCCGGACAAGTCGGGCGGGATCGCGTTGTACGCCCACGAAGGGTGGCGCAAGTACACGACGCTCGTCGGACCCATCGCGACCTTCGGCTACTGGATCGGCTGGTCCGTCGTACTCGCAGTCAACGGGCTCTTCATCGGGCAGATCGTTCAGGGTGCCTGGTTCTCTGGCGAGCCGTTCGGCGGCCCGACGAGCAACGCGGATACGACCGGGTACTTCTCGACCGGGACGGTTAACGTCGGCCTACCGGCGCTGATCGGAATCGGCTTGATCGTCGCCGTCTGGGTCTTCAACGTTTACGGCGCCCGGGTCGGCGTCACGTTTGGTTACGCAGCCGGGATCCTGCTCATGGTGCCGCTGTTTGTGATGATGATCCTGCCGTTCATCAACGGCAGCTTCGACAGTGCAAACCTCACGAACAACCTCGGCGCGGACGGTCAGGCCTGGGGTGGTCTGCAGCTCGCGCTCGTCTGGTTGTGGCTGATGAGCTGGTCTGCCTGGGGCGTTGACGTCTGTGCGACGTTCGCTCCCGAGTACAAGGACACCGTTCGTGATACGAGGCTCGCGCTGCGCTCGGCGGCGCTGTTCTCGATGGTCGTCTACATCCTCTTGCCGATCGGGTTCGTCGGCGGCGGCACCGCCGAGCTCGTGGGCGCGTATGACTACGTGGGCGCGATGAACCTGATCGTCGGCAGTACAACGCTGACAAACTTCTTCGTCGTTTGCCTCGTTGCGAGCTTCGTGATCACAATGAATACGGCGACCGCCGACGGCGGACGTGCGCTCTACGGGATCTCGAAGGCAGGGATGACGGTGAAGCAACTCGGGACGTTGAACAAACACCACGTGCCGGGCAACGCCATGACGGTGGACATGGTGATCAACATCCTGTTCCTGCTCTTCATCGGGAACATCTTCGGCATCTACGCGGCCAGCAATCTCGGGTATGTCCTGGCGCACATGTTTGCCCTCTCGGGTTACATCCTGCTCCGCAAGG
>JANOFZ010000375.1:0-16766 GCA_031413935.1 Thermoleophilia bacterium
CGTTCTTGATCGTCGGCGGGGCTCTCGTCCTCTGGCTCTTCGCCGAGTGGGAAGAGCGGCGCGAGCGTCTCGGGCGGGACACGCTGCTCGAACGGGCACTGCTGAACATCTCGTCGCTCCGGGCTGGCCTCGCGACGCTGATGTCCCAGCAGCTCGTGCTGATGGGCACGTTCTTCGTCCTCCCCGTCTACCTGCAGGTCGTCCTCGGACTCGACGCCTTCGAGACGGGCGTGCGGCTTCTGCCGATGTCGGTGACGATGCTGATCGCGGCCCTCGCCGGCCCGAAGCTCAGTACCCGGTTCGCTCCGAAACAGATTGTCCGGGTCGGACTCGTGGCGATGGCCGGTGCGGCGCTCGTCCTCGTCGGCACGATTGACGTCGAGTTGAACGAGGCCGGGTTCAAGCTTTCGCTCGCCCTGTTCGGAGTCGGAGCCGGCCTCCTGATGTCGCAGCTCGGCAACGTGATCATGTCCTCGGCTCCTCCCGGGAAGACGAACGAGGCAGGCGGGCTCCAGGGGACCGCCCAGAACCTGGGTGCGTCCCTCGGAACCGCACTGATCGGCTCCGTCCTCCTCATGGGCCTGCTCACGGGCTTCAACACAAAGATCGAAGAGAACCCTGCGCTTTCGGACTCAACGAAGGCGCAGCTCAGCGCTGCGACCGAGGAAGGGATCGAGATCGTCACGACGGAGCAGGTGCACGCGGCCGCCCTCGACGCTGGCGCCACACAGGCGGAGGCGGACGCGATCACGGCCGATTACGGCGATGCCCAGCTCGACGCGCTGAAGAAAGCGATGCTCGCGGTGGGGCTCCTGGCCCTGCTCTCGCTCATCTTCACGCGACGGCTGCCGGATCAGCCGATGACACCACCAGGCCCGGAGCCCGCTGCGTCCGGCTGAGCGCAGCGCAGACGGGTACGCTCGACCGATGGACGCGATCGTCGTCGACGGCCTCGAAAAGACCTACGGCAGGGGCGTCAAGGCGCTCGACGGGATCCGGTTCTCCGTCCCCGAGGGCGAGGTCTTCGGACTGCTCGGCCCGAATGGTGCTGGCAAGTCGACAACGGTTCGGATTCTCGCAACGTTGACGCACGCCGACGCCGGGAGTGCGACCGTGGCGAGCCATGACGTCGCTCGTGAGGCGGGAGCGGTGCGGCGCGCGATCGGCTACGTCCCGCAGGCCTCGGGCGTCGACAGGGAAGCCACGGGACACGAGAACCTGATCCTCCAGGGTCGGCTGCAGGGCATGCGCGGCTCCGACCTCGAGCGACGCTCCGCTGACCTCCTCGAGACGTTTGGCCTCTCGGACAAGGCGAAAGCGCTCGTGAAGACGTACTCGGGTGGGATGAAGCGGAGGCTCGACGTCGCCATGGGGCTCGTCCATCGCCCTCGAGTGCTCTTCCTCGACGAGCCCACGACCGGCCTCGACCCGGAGGCACGCGCCGCGATGTGGGAGGAGCTCGAGGCGCTTGCGGGCGCAGAGCAGCTGACGATCCTGCTCACGACGCACTACCTCGAGGAGGCAGACCGGCTCGCGCGCCGGGTCGCAATCGTCGCGCAGGGCCGGGTTGTGGTCGAAGGCACGCCCGAGGCGCTGAAACGAGAGCTCCGCGGTGACTCGGTGACCGTCGAGCTCGACGGGGCCGATACCGATCGTGCGGCGGCACTCGTACGCGGGCTCGGCGGCGTGCACGAGGTGACGAAGGACGGTCGTCGCCTCCACCTTCGGGTAGACCAGGGAGCCCAGGCGGTGCCCGTGATCCTCGCCGCGCTGGACGGTGCAGGTGCCGTCGTCAACGCGGTCACCGTCTCGCGACCCTCCCTCGACGACGTCTACCTCCATCACACGGGTCGAGACTTCGCGTCAGACGATGGGTCGGTGCGCGCGTGAACGTCTGCTCGCAGACGCTCATTCTCTGTGCGAGAGTCCTGCGAAACCTCTCGCGCCAGCCGATCTGGATTGCCGTGATGATCGTGCAGCCGATGTTCTGGCTGCTCCTCTACAGCCAGCTCTTCCGGCGCATCACCGACCTTCCCGGCTTCGGAACCGTGTCGTATATCGACTACCTCACGCCCGGAGTGGCGATCATGACTGCGTTCTTCTCGGGCTCATGGGCGGGGATGGGAATGATCGAAGATCTCGATCGCGGCGTCCTGGAGCGGTTCCTCGCGACGCCTGCGAGCCGTGCGGCGATCGTCTTTGGTCGCATCCTCGAGGCAGCGATCATCGCCACGTTGCAGGCGCTCTTGATCCTCCTCGTCGGCATCCTGCTCGGGGCGACGAACGGCGGCATCGTCGGTTGGCTCGTGATCCTCGTCGCGGCCTTCCTCACAGCGGCAGGGTTCGCGGGCCTCTCGCACGGCATTGCTCTTCGCACGAGGCAAGAGGCATCGATGATTGCTGTGGCCCAGTTCATCAGCCTGCCCCTGCTCTTCTTTTCCTCGCTCCTGATCGCGCGCACTCTGATCCCGGGCTGGATGCAGAGCCTCTCGCTCCTGAACCCGGTCGAATGGGCTGTGCGCGCGGGGCGGGGCGAGGCCATCCCCGGCACCGGCTGGGATGAGATGGGGGTGTTCCTCCTCCTGCTCGGAGGGTTTCTCGTCCTGACGACGATGTTCGCGACCCGGAGCTTCCGCTCCTATCAGCGCACGCTCTGAACACGTGATCGTCGCCGCCGAGATCGCGGCACCTCACACGTGACGTTCCACGAAACCGGCTACAGCGGCTGCACGGTGGGGCGAACGAGGATCTCGTTCACGTCCACGTGCGGCGGCTGCGAGAGTGCGAACAGCACAGCGCGCGCGACGTCGTCGGGCTCGAGTGGTGCGTCGAGGGGCACGTTCTCGAAGAACGGCGTGTCGACGATCCCGGGAGCGATGATCGTGACGCGCACGCCCGTCCCGTCGAGCTCCTGGCGTGCCGACTCGCCCATGGCGTGCACGGCGTGCTTGGTCGCGGAGTACAGCGAGCCGGGGATTGCGCGCCGTCCCGCCACCGAGCCGGTCAGGAGCAGGTGTCCCTTTGACTCCTTCAACCCGGGGAGCGTCGCTCTGATCGTCAGCGCCGCGCCGTAGACGTTCGTCAGAACCATCCCGCGCCAGTTCTCCACGGTGTCCGCGAGGAAGCTTCGTTGGCCACCGAATCCGGCGTTCGCCCACGCGGCGTCGAGCCGGCCGAAGTGCTCGAGCGCGACCGTCACGGACGCTTGCTGGTCGGCCCACTCGGTCACGTCGCATTCGACCGCAACGGCGTGCTCGGGACCGCCGAGCTCGGACGCGAGCTCGTCGAGCTTCTCGATCGAGCGAGCGGCCAGCACAAGGCGCCATCCCTCGCCCGCGAGCATCCGCGCGGTGGCCGCACCGATACCCGTCGAGGCACCCGTGATCAGGATGACGGGGGGCGAGTCGCTCATGCGGCCGACTCTAGCGACGTGGCCCAGACGACCGTCGGCTCGGGCTCGGCGCCGCAGCTCGCCGGCGCCGCCTCCCCTGGCCTCTGCTCGACACGAACGGTCACGTCACCGGAGAGTGCTGTGAACGTGACCCGCTCTCCGTCGTCCGCGACAAGAGTCAACCCGTCCATGCGGTCGCAATCCGTCGCAACGCGAGCCGCGATCTCGGCAGCCTGCACCCGAGGCGAGTAGAGCGTCCGACCGCGATAGAGATCGAGCGGGATCCGACCATCGGTCACGGTATCGACGACCTCACGAGCACGGCCTGGTGGAATCCGGCCGAGCTGGATGCCGTGCGGAAGCACAACAACGTTGGGCGCAAAGCGGTGGCCGCCGAGATGGGACGCCTGCCAGAGCTGCTCGGGAGCGACGTGCCGCCCGAGCGCCTCGTAGAGAGGAGCGCCGAGGCGCGCACAACAGGCATCACGACGGCCGTGCGTGCACACGAGAAAGAGTGGGGCCACGATTCCGTCGCCGCTCGGAAGCTCGTCCAGCGCGAACTGCTCGTGCGTGGCGAGATCGACCCGGGAGGCCGTTCCGCCATTCTCCCGCACCGCTGCACGGATGACAGCGCTTCCCGATCGGCGACCGGGTCGACGAATCAACACGACCTTCCCGGGGTATGCGGCCAGCTCGTCGCGAACTGCAGGAGCGAGGCCGCTGTCCTTGACTGCATCTCGCCCCCAGGCTCCTCGCACCTCGACGAGGAGCCAGTCCACGCCCTGTGTGGCGGTGCCTGCGAGCGGTTCGCCCGCGGCGAGCGAGAGCCCGGAGCAGGCCTCGTTCGTGCTCACGCGGGCAGCCTGTCTGCGAGCAGTCGCCCGAGAGCGGGATCGATCCCTAGCTCTTCGACAAAGGCGTGGTACTCGGCAAATGCCTTGACCCGATCGCGCCCGGGTCGCGCCACTGCGCGCAGGAGGACGTTCTTCGGCGTGTGCTCGAGCGCGACGAATTCGACGACCTGCACGTCATATCCAACCGCACCGAGAAGTTGCGCACGCGCTGCATCCGTCACCTCGGCAGCAAATCGCTCTCTGAGAGTCCCGTACCGGAGCAAAGGACGGAGCGCGGCGTTCTCGAGCTGCGGCATGAGCTCGTGTTGGCAGCACGGGACGGCCAGGATGACGGGAACAGCGGCCCGCACTGCCCGGTCGAGCGCGTCATCCGTTGCGGTGTCGCACGCGTGGAGGCTGACGACGAGATCGGTTCCCGCCAGCGCCTCGTACCCCGCGATGTCTCCCACCTCGAAGCGCAGCCCGTCCGCTCCCACGCGACGGGCCAGCTGCTCGCAGTCGGTAACAACGTCGGCCTTGAGATCGAGACCCACGATCTCGACCTCACGCCCATGGACGTTTGTGAAGAGGTGATGGAGCGCAAAGGTGAGGTACGAGCGGCCAGACCCAAAATCGACAACGCGGAGCGGGCCCGAGGGAAGCGAAGGAAGGATGTCCTCCACGAGCTCGAGAAAACGGTTCACCTGACGGAACTTGTCGTACCGCGACTTGCGTACCTTCCCCTCGGGCGTCATTACCCCGAGCTCGACGAGGAACGGAACCGGCGTGCCCTCGGGGAGCACGTAGCGCTTCGCCCGATCGTGACTCAACGTCGCCTTCGGACGGCTCGGCTCGCGCCGCAGGATCGTCGGTGTGCCCCGGCCGGTGAGCACCTGCCAGTCGGCATCTGCCGCCTGAAGAAGGCCCTGCCGGAAGTCGGTTTCGAGGAGCTCGACGAGGCGTGCGGCAGCGGCGTCCGGGGTCAGATTCTCGTCCGTCGTGCGGGTCGCATGATGGGCCGTGAAGCGGTAGCGCAGAGATCGCGCGACATCGTGCGGAGCGACGGTGATGCGGGATGGTCGTGACGGGTCGCTCCGGCGCGGTCGACTGAGGGTCGCACCCGTGAGGGTGCCGTTGTTCACGAGCTGGCGCACGAGCGCTGCAACATCCGAGGGAGCCGCGCTCATACGGCTCCCGTGATCACGCAGATCAACTGACCGTTGGTCACGCTCTGACCGGGTGCGACGGTGAGCGAGCTCACGATCCCTGCGTGCTGCGCCGTGATCTCGTTCTCCATCTTCATCGCCTCGATCACGCAGAGCACCGTTCCCACGTCGACCGGATCGCCGTCCGCGACTCCGACCGACAGGACGGTGCCCTGCATGGGGCTGACGACGGCACCCGAGCCTGCCCCCGCCACGTCGTCGGATCGCTCACGCCGCCGCCGAGCAAGCGTCGCCCACGGCGGCTCGGTGGTGTGAACCCGGACGTCGAAGGCCCGCCCGTCGACCTCGACCGCGACGATCCGTTCGCGGGTGGAAGCTCCGTCCGACCCTCTCATTACACTTGTTGTCTGATGCGTAAACGCATTCGTTATCTCCTCCGCTCGCTGCGCAAGCTCGTTCGACTCAACGCACCCGTGGCACGTGCCACCCTCGATGAAGCACGGCTCGGTCAGAAGCGCCGCGTGGAACCCGAGGAGCGTTGGCACGCCCCCGATCCTGAACTCCGCAAGCGCGCGAAGCATCCGCTTGCGCGCCGTCTCCCGGTTGGTGTCGTGGACGATCAGCTTGGCGATCATCGGGTCGTAGTAGCCCGAGATCTCGTCGCCCGCGCGCACGCCGGAGTCGAGGCGCACGCCAGGCCCCGAAGGCTCCTCGTACACCGTGATCACACCCGGCGCTGGAAGAAATCCCTTGCCGACGTCCTCGGCGTTGATCCGGCACTCGATCGCATGGCCGCGCAGGATCACGTCCTCTTGCCTCAGCGAGAGCGGCGCTCCCTGTGCGATCAAAATCTGCTCGCGGATGAGATCGAGGCCGGTCACGAGCTCCGTGACGGTGTGCTCGACCTGGATCCGGGTGTTCATCTCCATGAAGTAGTACTCACCGTCGCGCGTGAGCAGCCCCTCGATCGTTCCCGCAGACCGATATCCGGCCGCGCGCGCAGCGCTCACGGCGATCTCGCCGATCCGCGCTCGCAGAGCGTCATCGACCGCGGGCGAGGGCGACTCCTCGATCAGCTTCTGGTGCCGTCGCTGGATCGTGCAGTCACGCTCGCCGAGGAAGAGAACCGTCCCGTGACCGTCGGCAAGGATCTGCGCTTCGACATGCCGCGGCTCCTCGACGTAGCGCTCGACGTACACCGTGGCTTCACCGAAGTACTTGAGCCCCTGCCGTTGCGCCGCCTCGAAGGCCCGCCCGGCCCCATCGGGGTCGGTGACGATCTCCATTCCCTTGCCGCCACCACCTGCTGCCGCCTTGATGATCAGCGGATACCCGATCTCCTCACCGAGCTCCACGACCGCCTCGACCGTACAGACCGGCTCCGTGGCGCCAGGGATGATCGGAACACCCGCTGCGCGCATCGCAGCGCGCGCCCCGGTCTTCGAGCCCATCAGCTCGATCGCGGAGGCGGGCGGGCCGATCCACGTGATTCCTGCCTCTTCGACCGCACGTGTGAAAGGGGCGTTCTCGGCCAGGAAGCCGTAGCCGGGATGAATCGCCGAGACGCCGGCGCGGAGCGCTGTCTCGATGATCACATCGCCTCGCAGGTAGCTCTCGTCAGCAGGGCCCGGGCCGATCCGGAATGCCTCGTCGGCGAGGCGTGTGTGGAGCGCACCCCGGTCGGCGTCGGAGTACACCGCCACCGCTTCGATTCCCAGCTCGCGGAGCGTCCTGAAGATTCTGACGGCGATCTCGCCACGGTTCGCAACGAGCACTCTGGTGAAGGTCTGCATGCGCGCCGCGTATTCTCCCCTAACGATGACCATCCCCGATCAGTTGACGCTCGGCCGGGCTCTGGCCGTCCCTGTCGTCGTGGTGCTCTTCACGTGGGATTTCCCCGACCACGCCTACTGGGCAACCGCGGTGTTCGTCGTCGCGATGGCGACCGATCAGATCGACGGCTGGCTCGCGCGGCGCTGGAACCAGACGTCGGCGTTCGGGTCGCTCCTCGATCCAATCGCCGACAAGGTGCTGGTGATGGCAGCGCTAGCCATGTTGATCGCCGAGGGCGTTGCGCCGGCGTGGATGGTGGCGGCAATTCTGGCGCGCGAGTTCCTCATCTCCGGGCTCCGCCTCGCAGCGATCGAGAAGGGTGTCGTGATCGCAGCCCGTGACCTCGGCAAGCTGAAGACGTGGGCACAGGCGCTCGCCGTTGCAGTCGGCGGCATGGCTGCAGCCGGGGCGTGGAGCGACGATCTGGCCTGGTGGGTGCTGCTCCTCGCCGTCGTGTTGACGTGGGTCTCGGGGCTCGACTACGCGCGCGCTGCGCCGGGGTTGCTGCGCGGCTCCGCTTCCTGAGGGTCGCGATCAACCGATTCCTGGATCCCCGCCGCACGCCACATCGAGACCTCCCGGGCACCGGGCAGCTTCGCGCGAGCCGTGCGAGCAATCCCAATCTGCGCCGCCTCGAATTCCGCCGGGCTCGGCTCGGGATGGAGAACGTGGTCGGGATCGAAGCGGTTACTCATGACTCGAGGCTACGCGACGGCGGGCGGCCGTTCGTCGGTTCACGCGTGACAGGCCGACGGGAATCCACCAGACGACCAGGCCGACAACGAGCCCAACGAGCAAGTTGATCTCGAAGCCGAGGCCGCCGATGAGAAGCGCGATCGCCCAGGCGCGGACGCCGCGCAGGTCGCGAAGAAGGCCGATATGAAGGAGCCCCGCGACCGCGAGCAATCCCGCGAGGATCGGCAGCGGAAAGGCGGGGAGGACAGCCGCGAGGCCGGCACCAACGCCGAGCGCGACGACGACGAGCGCCGCTCCGAGCGCGGCCGGCGCGCGCCACGTGCGTGCACCAAAGGCATAGTGCGCCGTCATCCCGCCGGCGCCATGACACACCGGCATGCCCGAGATCGTTCCGGCGGCGATGTTCGCCGATCCGAGCGTCATCGCAAGTCGCCCGGGCTTGACACGCGCGGCGGCATCCCCGAAATAGGTCTTCGCAGCGTCTGCGGTCGCGAGGCATGAGTTTGCGAACGACAACGGCAACTGTGGGATCACGAGAACCGTAAAGGCCGTCCAGAACGTGGCCGAGTCGAGAGACGGAACCGTGATCGCCGACGGGCCTAGAACGAGCCCGTCACCCGCCCGCATGAGCATCGCAGCGAGCCCGATCCCGACGAGAGCGAGCGTCACCGGTCGCCGGCGCAGGAGTGCGGCAAGCGCGACGACAAGAATCCCGAGCGGCACCGCCCACGCCGGAGCGAGCGCGTACGCCGAGAACGACGACGGTGGATCGGAGACGAGGCCCCACGCGATCTTCAGGAAGAGGAGGCCGACCGTGAGCTGGACACCGCGAATGAGCGGCTTCGGGAATGCCCTGCCTGCGAAGTCCACGAGCCCCGTCGAACCGATGACGAGGAAGATCACCCCCATCAGGATCGCCGCCGCGGCAATCTCATCGGCGCCGAGACCCTGGGCGATGGCGATCGCGCCGAGCGCCTTGAGCGGTTGCACCGGCACCGGCAGCCGGTACACGGCGGCTACGAGAAGGAGCAGTCCTCCGGCGGGCAGGAGAACAGATGTCGCCGAGAGCCCGTTCTTGACAATCAGCGCTACCGCGATGGGAATCAACACACCGAGATCGGCGACCGCGCCCGACAACTCGCGGGTCATCGTCGGGCGCAAGCTCATTTTTCGACCATCACGCTCGTCGACTTGATGACCCCCGCCGCGCTCATCCCCACCTCGAGCCCGAGCTCCTCGGCCGACTCCCGGGTGATGATCGCGACGACGCGCGCCGGTTCCGTGACGTCGATCTCGACGCGGGCGAGCAAGCCGTCGATCTCAACCGAGCGAACGACACCGCGAAAGCGATTACGGGCGGACGAGACCTGCGAGCCCTCGACGCCCCGGAAGCGTTCGATCTCGGAGGTCGGGACGACACGGCGGTTCGCGTGGTCGCGCTCGACCCGGATCTTCCCATCGCGATCCCAGCGGCGCAGCGTGTCGAGGCTGATCCCGAGCATCCGGGCAGCCTGGGCGGCGGTAACTGCATGCATAGGCATTGCCTATATATATCAGGGAGGGCGCCGTGCTCAAAGGCCCTCGACGGCACGACCGGTGCGTGGTGGAGCCGCGCGGCGAGACAACGTCGATCCTCATGTCCAGGCCGCGGCACGCGGCACGCTCTAGTTGCCGCGCATCCTCTGCGAGTAGTCCCAGCTCGAGACCTCCACCGGGTCGAGGCGGAGCACGACCTCCGGTGTCGTGCGGCCGAGCAGCCGCTGCGCGAATGCTCCATCCGTCCCGCCGACGTACCGGGTCAGCAGCTCAGCCAGGGCTGCCAGCCCCTCGTCGGGCTCGATTGCCACCCGAGCGCGGCCGCGAACCCCGCGGTACGGCGGCTTCTCCCCCGCCACCTCGAATGCGCAGCGCTGATCGTGCTCGAGCGCCCGCACGAGCGAGCTCGACCGCTGCGTCGCACAGACGAGCTCGTCGCCGCGCCGCACGAACCAGAGCGAAACGACGAGCGGCCATCCCGAGGAGGCAACGCAGGCGAGCCGCAGCGGGATGACGGACTCGTCGAGGAACGCCGCAACCTGTTCGCGATCGAAGGAGCCCGACACACGCGCCGCCGAAAGGGTCATGCCCCAAGCCTAACCGGGCGTCGCAGGGCCCGCGAGGGCAGCGTTGGAACCACTCCTCGAGAGGTCGCGACGACTCCTCTCGATGTTTACATGCCTCGCCACCTGCGCGCCCGCATCCCCACGGCACAGTGGCCCGCTGCCAACACACCTCTCTCGATCAGGTTGCTGGCCGGGTGAGCACCTCGATGCGATCGACCAGAGCGGTGAGCACCGCGAACGCCGCCTCGACCGACTCCGGGCCTGCCATATCCACACCCGCGAGACGAAGTGCGTCGAGCGGGTAGAGCGACGCTCCCGCGGAGAGGAAGGCCAGGTAGTTGTCGGCGGCACCGGGCTCGCCTGCGATGACTCCGCCGGCGAGGGCATGCGCCGCCGAGATCCCCGTCGCATACTGGAAGACGTAGAACGGCGCGTAGAGATGAGAGAACTGGGCCCACGTGATGCCGAGCCGCGCGCGATCGACCTCGACATCGGGCCCGAAGCCCTCTGCGAACAGGTCGGCCGTCCGCTCACCAAGCAACTCCGCCGTCAGGCCCTCGCCACGCGCGACGCGCTCGTGTATCTCGCGTTCGAGCCGTGCGAGCGTCGGCATGATGAAGAAATAGCGTTGGAAGTTCGCCATCGCCTCGTCGAGGACTGCCAGCTGGATCGTGGGGTCGGAAACGGTGTCGAGCAGATGTGCCCGCAGCACCACCTGGTGGAAGTTCGAGGCGACTTCGGCCACGAACATCGAGTAGTACCTGTAGGCCTGCGGCTGCGACTTCCACGTCAGGTACGAGTGCATCGAGTGGCCGAGTTCGTGCGCGAGCGTCCCGAGGCTGACGGCGGTTCCGTCAAAGCTCATCATGATGAATGGTGAGGTCCCCGGTGCTCCGCCGGAGAAGGCACCTCCCATCTTTCCGGCGGTCGGATACACGTCGACCCACCGATCTTCGAGACAGCCGCGCCTGACCGTTTCGACGTACGCGTCACCGAGGGGTGCAAGCGACGCGCAGATCCACTCGACGCTCTGCTCGTAGGTGAACGTGGGCGACGACACACCGAGGGGTGCCGCCACATCGTACGGCGCTAGCCGCTCGACCCCGAGCACCTCGCGCCGGAGCGCCCAGTAGCGATGCCACGTGGGCAGGTGCTTCTGGAAGACCGCAATGAGGTTGTCGAAGACCTCGGTCGGGAGGTTCGACGCGGTGAGCGACGCCGAGAGCGTCGAGCTGTGACGACGGACGCGCGTCGAGAACACCGCCTGCTTGACGGCCGTTCCGAGCGTGACAGCGAGGGCATTCTGGACGCCGAGGTATCCGTCGGCATAGCTCTCCCAGCCGCTCCGCCGCAGCTCCCGATCCGGGCTCGAGCGGATCTCATCGATCGTTCCCTGCGTCACCTCGACCCACGCGCCGTCGCTCGCGATCGCCTGCCCGAAGACGAGGTCACTGTCGACGAGTGCACTGTAGGCGAGGTAGGGACCGGAGAAGACGTCGCTCGCGAGGCCGATGACCTCCTCGATCTCGCCCGAGCGGGTATGAGCCTCGAGGCGGAAGAGATCGTCGGCGTAATGCGCATACGGCACGAGCTCCGGCTCGGTCGCCATCCAAGCGGCGAGCAACTCCCGACCGAGCGCAAGCACCTCCGGATCGACAAATGCCGCGGCAGCACCCACTTGGGCGCCGAGCGCCAGGGCACGGCCGTAGCGAGCAACGGCATCGGGGTTGGTTGTCTCGACCGCGTAGCCCATGTCCGCGTACGTCGTGATCCGGCCGGCCCTGCGCGACATGAGATCACGGGCCTGGAGCACTTCGACGAGCACGTCGCTGCTTTCGCCGAGACGGCCCCGGAACGAAGCCAACGCCGGCAGGCTCGCCAACACGGCCTCAAGCTCGACCTCCCATTCGGCGGTCGTGGAGAAGACGCTCTCCACCCCCCACGTCCTGTCGACCGGAACTGCGTCGCGGGCGACCGTCACAGCGGGATGTTTCCGTGCTTGCGCTTCGGCGTGGGCTCGCGCTTTCCGAGATGCATCTCGAGCGCCCTGATCAGGTAGGGCCGCGTTGCCCGCGGCTCGATCACGTCGTCGACATAGCCTCGCTCCGCCGCCGAATACGGGTTCGCAAAGCGCTCTCTGTAGTCGGCGATCAGCTCGGCGCGCCGCGCCTCGGGCTCAGACGTCTCGGCCAGCTCGCCACGGAAGATGATGTTGACCGCTCCCTCCGGACCCATCACCGCGACCTCCGCGGTCGGCCACGCGACGTTGACGTCGGCCCGGATGTGCTTGGAGCTCATCACGTCGTAGGCACCACCGTAGGCCTTCCGCGTGATCACCGTCAGCTTCGGCACGGTCGCCTCGGCGTACGCGTAGAGGAGCTTCGCTCCGTGCCTGATGATCCCACCCCACTCCTGCTCCGTTCCCGGAAGGAAGCCGGGGACGTCGACGAACGTGACGAGCGGGACGTTGAAGGCATCACACGTCCGCACAAATCGCGCCGCTTTCACCGATGCATCGATGTCGAGCACGCCGGCCAGCGCGTTCGGCTGGTTCGCAACGATCCCGACGGCGTGGCCCCCGAGCCGCGCGAAGCCACAGACGATGTTCTGCGCGTACTCCGCCTGCAGCTCGAGGAAGTCCGCGTCGTCGACGACGGCGTTGATCACCCGCTTGATGTCGTATGGCTTGTTCGGGGAATCAGGGACGAGCGCATCGAGCTCGGGTGCCTCACGATCGACGGGGTCGGCGGGTACGGCGTATGGAGGTGTCTCGAGGTTGTTCTGGGGCAGGAACGAGAGCAGGTAACGCGCGTCCTCGATCACCGCCTGCTCGCCCGCGGCGACGAGGTGCGCGACGCCGGACTTCGATGCATGGGCAATCGCGCCGCCGAGCTCCTCCTGCGTCACGTCCTCGCCGGTCACTGCCTTGACCACATCGGGGCCCGTGATGAACATGTACGACGTCCCCTCGGCCATGAGGACGAAGTCGGTGATTGCAGGCGAGTAGACAGCACCACCGGCGCAGGGACCGAGCACGAGCGAGATCTGCGGCACAACCCCCGAGGCCTGGACGTTGCGCCAGAAGATCTCTGCGTAGCCGGCGAGCGAGACGACGCCTTCCTGAATCCGGGCTCCACCCGAATCGTTGATCCCGACGACGGGGCAGCCGACCTTCACGGCCATGTCCATCACCTTGCAGATCTTCTCGGCGAAGACCTCGCTCAACGATCCGCCGAAGACCGTGAAATCCTGCGAGAAGACGCAGACCGGGCGCCCGAACACTGTCCCGTAGCCGGTGACGACCGCATCACCCCAGGGGCGCCGGTCGTGCATCCCGAACTCGGTCTCGCGGTGGCGTACGAAGCGGTCGAGCTCCACGAACGACCCGGGATCGAGCAGCAGGTCGAGGCGTTCCCGGGCGAGGAGCTTCCCACGCTCGTGTTGGCGATCGACCGAGGCGCCCTCGCCCGCGTGCGCCGCTGCGTCACGAAGCTCGGCGAGCCAGGCAAGTTTTGCCTCGGTCGTGTCGTGCGTCATCCTTGCCATCGCCCGGTGAGACTATCGCCCCGTTCGGGTCTCGCGCTCCCAGACGACGGGAAACAGAGGGTGCTCCAGGGGCGCCCCGGGTGCGATCTCGTCGACCAGCCCGGGGAAGTCGGGCGACGTCCTCCACCCTCGCGGTGCGTGCGTGACGTCGTCGCCGAGGAAGCGCAGCGAGAGCACGCGCCGGCGCCGCGGCCCCTCGACCCCGCCGGCACAGTGGAGCGTCAGCATGTTGAAGAAGACCGCGTCGCCCGGCTCGAGCTCCCAGCCGATGATCTCGTAGGCCGATCGGTCGGCCTCGATGTCGGGCAACTCGTCGAGCGCGCCGTCAGGGAACCACTTCGCCTGGTTGTCCATGAACGTTCGCGGCATCAGCCACGGGCCGACGTGCGAGCCGGCGACGAACTCGAGGGTCGCGGTGCGCGAGACCGGGTCGACGGGAAGCCACACAGAGCACGTCTGCTTCCCCTCGACGTTGTAGTACGGCTGATCCTGATGCCAGGGCGTGCGCTGCGTCGTGCCCGGCTCCTTCACGAGCACGTGATCGTGGTAGAAGCGCACGCGTTCGGCACCCATCAACTGACCAGCGATCGCGGCGGCCGGCGACGCGCGCACGACGTGCTGTATCTCGGGCAGCCGCTGCCAGTTACAGAAGTCCTCGAAGAAGCGCCCTGGATCGTCGGGCCGGCTGGCGACGAGGGCGCGCTCGCTCGGCGCCTCGAGGTTCTGCTCGATCGCAGCCTCGACGAGCGCGAGATCCTCGACCGAGAAGGCGCCGCGGACGCAGACGGCCCCATCGCGGCGAAACGCCTCAACGAGGGCTTTATCGACGACGCGCAAGCCGGTCATCACGCAACGTTATATCTCTAGACTCGCAGTGTGACGTCGCGCCTCGATCGCTCCGCCTCCTGGCCGTACGACTCGGCTGGAGAGCCCGGCGCCTTCGCCTACGCGCGCGACGAACACCCGAACGGCCTCGCCGTTGAGAAGATGATCGGGGAGCTCGAGAGCGGCCACTCGCTGCTCTACCCGGCCGGCATGGGTGCAGTGACAGGCGTCGTGCTGACGATGCTTTCATCGGAAGGCACGATTGCCGTCGCCGCGGGCTCCTACTACGGCCATTCACAGCTCCTCGAGCACCTGCGCCCGCGAGGGGTCAATGCCGTCGAGTACGACCAGACCGGTCCGCCGCCCGCCGACGCGGATCTGATTCTGATCGAAGCGCCCTCGAACCCGATGCTGACGATGCCTGACTTCGCGGCCGCAGTCGCGCATCCGGCCCCCGTGATCTGCGACGCGACGCTCTCGTCTCCGCTTCGCCTGCGACCCCTCGAGCTTGGCTGCGACGTCTCGCTGCACAGTGCGACCAAGGTTCTCGCAGGGCACGACGACCTGATCGCGGGCGTCGCTACCGTCAAGGACCCGGAGCTCCACGCCCGCCTTTTTGAGACGCGCAAGTTGAGCGGCCTCGTCGCGTCGCCGGACACCGCATGGCTTGTGGCGCGAGGACTCGAGACGCTCGACGTGAGACTCGACCGGATGGAGGCGACCGCACGGACCCTGTTCGAGCAGATCACGTTGCACGAAGCGGTGACGACGGCTCGGTACCCGGGCTTCGGCTTCGTGATCTCGTTCGACGTCGCGGACGGCGCCGCCGCCCGTCGCGTCGAGACGGCGACCGAGATGATCGTGAACGCAACGAGCCTCGGCAGCACTCACACGAAGCTCGAATCGCGGCACCGCTGGGAAGGCGACCGCTGCCCGGAAGGGCTGCTGCGACTGTCGGTCGGCCTCGAAAACGCCGAGACACTCTGGGCCGACCTCGAGCAGGCGCTCGCGCGGGCCTGACTGCATCGGTCCTGTCCATAAGTGACCATTGTGATATGACCATGGTCGTTGTAGAATGACTAGGTGGTTGCTATCCTCGATCAGATGACGCGGACGATCTCGGCGAGTCGTTTCAAGGCGCAATGCCTCGCACTCCTCGACGAGGTTGCGGAGAGTGGGGAGACGATCGTGATCACCAAGCGCGGCAAGCCAGTCGCCCAGATCACGCCACTCGAGCCGCCGAAGTCACTCGTGGGAAGCGTCACATACCTCGTCTCGGATGAGGATCTGATCGCACCACTCTTCCCCGACTGGGAACCCGAGTTCCCGTGATCGTTGTCGACACCCACACCTGGCTGTGGTGGTGTGATGCTCCGAAGAGGCTGTCGCGGACGGCGCGAATTGAGATCGACCGCGCTGCGGCGGTCGGCGTATCGACGATGAGTTGCTGGGAGTTGACCATGCTCGAGCGCCGCAACCGGCTTCGATTCGATCGGGGCAGCTCTGCCTGGATTCGCCAGGCACTTGGCCGAGAGAGAACCGTCTTGCTGCCGGTGACGGTCGATGTCGCCATCCGCGGCGGCACCCTGCAAACCCACATCCCCGATCCTGCCGACGGCCTTATCTACGCAACGGCAGTCGAGCACGGAGCGTCGCTCGTCTCGCGAGATACCCGCCTGCAGGAGCATGATCCGGATCGCGTGATCTGGTAGATCGCCACCTTGCCGGTGTAACGATTCACCCTCTGCCGATACCGTAGAACCATGCTCTTCACACGCAAGTCCCAAGCCATGCCCGCCCCGGAGGACACGCTCCCCGGCCGCCCGGGCGCAATGCCGATCACCGAGCGGCACGTCGTGCTCGACACCTCGATCGAGCCGCCGTTCCCCGAGGGGTTCGAGACGGCGATCTTCGGAATGGGCTGCTTCTGGGGCGCCGAGCGCCTCTTCTGGCAGCTGCCCGGCGTCTACACGACCGCGGTCGGCTACGCGGGCGGCACGACGCCCAACCCGAGCTACGAGGAGACGTGCTCCGGCCGCACCGGCCACACCGAGGCCGTGCTCGTCGCCTACGACCCGGCCCGGATCTCCTACGACGACCTGCTGCAGACCTTCTGGGAGGGCCACGACCCGACCCAGGGGATGCGACAGGGCAACGACGTCGGCTCGCAGTACCGCTCAGCGCTGTACTGGACGACGGATGCCCAGCAGGAGGCGGCACTCGCCTCGAATGCGCGCTACTCGATGGCTCTCGCGCAGTCCGGCTACGGCATGATCACGACCGAGCTCGCCGAGGCGGGGCAGTTCTACTACGCCGAGACCTACCACCAGCAGTATCTGGCACGGAACCCCCGCGGCTACTGCGGGATCGGCGG
>JANOFZ010000376.1:0-9646 GCA_031413935.1 Thermoleophilia bacterium
GTGATGCTTCTCCTTGTCGTAGCCCTCGTCGTTGACGCCGAGTACAACGGTGAAGTCGGGATCGGTGGCGGGAGCGGAGATGATCACCTTGCTCGCGCCTGCGTCGAGGTGCTTTTGCGCACCCTCACGCGACGTGAAGAACCCTGTCGACTCGAGCACCACGTCAACGCCGAGCTCACCCCAGGGAAGAGATGCCGGATCGCGCTCGGAGAGCATCTTCACCTGCTCGCCGCCGGCATTGATCACCCCGTCACCGAGCGAAACCTCGCCGGGGAAGGGGCCTAGAACCGAGTCGTACTTGAGGAGGTGCGCCATCGTCGCAGCGTCGCCGAGGTCGTTGAACGCAATGATTTCGATGTCGGCCCCACGCTCCTTCTGGGCGCGGAAGAAGTTTCGCCCGATACGTCCGAATCCATTGATGCCGACGCGAACCGCCATAAATCCTCGCTCTCTTGGAAAGGTGATTGTGTTTCTCCGAGTCTAACCCGACGCCCGCAGCGACCCCCTGTTAACGCGCGGTTGAGAGAGCGATCAGGGTTGAGGAATGAGCCGCCGCGCGCCATACTCGGATGTGGTGGGTCCGCGCTCCCGGTCGGTGAATCCAGACCCCGTTCGCCGTCCAGTCCGGAGCGCGCTCGTTGGGGGAGGAGGTCGTCCTCGGAGCTCCTCCCCCAAGCCCGCCGTTCGGGCTCCGGAGGTGGTGCCTCGTCAGCGTTCTGCGATCTCCACAAGCCTGGCAAGCCGCCGTTGCATTGCCGCCTTCGTGGCCGGCGCGCTCGTGAGCTCGGCCAGCTCGCGCAGGGACATGGCCGGGTGGCGAAGGCGCAGGTGTGCTGCCTCACGGATCGGCTCGTGGAGCGATTCGAGGGCGCCTCTCGACTGCAGCAGCCGCGCGGCGTCGAGTTGCCTCTGCGCCGCACGAGCCGTGCGGACGAGGTTCGCGTGATCGGCGTTTGTCAGCCGGTTGGCCTCGGAGCGCATCTCGGCGACGACGCTGCGTTCCTCGAGGCCGAGCACCGCGTCGACGACCCCTGCCGCCAACAGGTAGCCCTCGATCTCCTCCCATCCCTTGGCGTACGCGCGGGCGTGTGACGTCCGCTCTTCAACCTTGAGTCGCACCTCCTCCGCTGAACAGACGCTGCGCAGGAACGAGGCGCCACCGAGCGTCGGCGTCCGCACCTCGAGATGCGGTGAACGCGGGCCCGTGAGCGATCCTGCACCGAGAAACGCCCCTCGCAGATACGCCCCACGACAGCACGACCGGGCGACGACGCGCCCCGGAGGTCGACCGAGCGGTCGGTGATCGTCGTCGAGCACGCCCGCCTCCGCCAGTGTGGCGAGCGTCGGCTCTGCCCCCTCGACGTGGAGCTGGTAGCGCGTGTCCCGGCCGAACGAGTGCGTTGCGTACGTTCGGATCTCGGAGGGAATGCGGAGCTCGGCAAGCAGGGCGAAGGCCCGCCGGGCTGCGGCCGAGGATCCGAGATCGAGGTGAAGATCGATCGCGCCTCGCCCGCGAAGGTGCACGGCGCCCGCCGTGTGGAACAGGGCCGAAAGCTCCGCGAGGCGATCGCAGCGCTGCCGCGGGGCGATCGCTGCGAGCTCTGCCCTGACGTCCTCGACGAGGGAGCCCGAGCTCACAGGTGCACACCCTCGAGCGCGAGGAGTCGGCGCTTGAGGCCCGGCCCGGCTGCGCCGTAGCCCCCGATCCCGTTGGCCGCAATGACGCGATGACACGGGATGATGAGCGAGTACCGGTTGTCCGCGCAGAATGATCCGGCTGCCCGCGCGGCGCCCGGCCGTCCCGCAAGCGCGGCCAGCTCACCGTACGAGACGACCTCGCCCCAGGGGATCCCCCGCGCAGCGGCGGCCAGCTCGTGCTGGAGCGACGTCGCCCAGTCGAGATCGATGACGATCCTGTCGTACGACGTGGGATCGCCGTCGAGGTGGCTGGCGATCCGCCGGCACAGATCCGACACGATCCCGGCGCAATTCCGACTCGCCTTTGCCGGTACCGTTCCTGCTGGGAGCCCCTGGGTGACGAGGGACAGCTCCTCGGAGGCAAGCTCGTGCTGGATCACGATCCCGTCACGCATCCAGATCTCGCCCACACCCCATCCGGGCACGCCGTAGGGGTATCGCGTCACGCGCACGCTGACGACAATACAATCGCGGCATGAGCGCCCCCGGAATCTTCCGTCCTCCAGCAGCAGTCAACGAGCCGATCGCGAGCTGCGCACCCGGGTCGCCAGAGCGCGCCGCGTTGCAGGCGCGACTGGGCGAGATGTCCACCGAGCGCATCCACATACCAATGGTGATCGGCGGTGAGCACGTCGAGACGGGAACCACCTTCGAGGCGGTCATGCCACATCGGCGTGCCCACGTGCTCGCGGATGTCGAACGTGGTGGCGCAGCCGAGATCGAGCGGGCGATCGCAGCGGCGCGGGCCGCCGCCCCCGAATGGTCACGAACGCCATGGCATGAACGGGTCGCAATCTTCCTCCGTGCGGCAGAGCTGATCTCGGGCCCGTGGCGCTCCACGATCAATGCAGCGACGATGCTCAATCAATCCAAGACCGCATTCCAGGCGGAGATCGATGCGGCGTGCGAGACGATCGACTTCCTGCGTTACAACGCCGAGTACCTCGTCCGCATCTACGAGGAGCAGCCGGTCTCGTCGCAGGGCGTCTGGAACCGGATGGAGTACCGCGCGCTGGAGGGGTTCGTCCTCGCGATCAGCCCCTTCAACTTCACCGCGATCGGCGCGAACCTGACGTCGTCACCGGCACTGATGGGCAACACGGTGGTCTGGAAGCCTGCCTCGACGCAGGCGCTGTCGGCCTGGATCACGATGCGGATCTTCGAGGAGGCCGGCCTCCCGCCGGGCGTGATCAACCTCGTCTTCGGCCCTGGTGCCGAGATGGGCGCCGCTGCTCTTGCGAGCCCTGAGCTCGCCGGCGTCCACTTCACCGGTTCGACCGCGGTCTTCCAGTCGATCTGGCGCACGATCGGCAACGACATCGACCGCTACCGCGGCTACCCGCGGATCGTCGGCGAGACCGGCGGCAAGAACTTCGTCGTCGCTCATCCGTCCGCGAATCCCGCCGAAGTTGCCGCTGCGATCGTGCGGGGCTCCTTCGAATACCAGGGTCAGAAGTGCTCGGCCTCCTCCCGGCTCTACATTCCGTCCAACCTCTGGGCGGATGTGCGCGAGACGCTCGAGACGGAGGTCGCCACGATCACCGTCGGTGACGTCAGCGACTTCACGAACTTCATGGGCGCCGTGATCGACGAGACATCGTTCAATACACAACGTGACGCGATCGCCGAGGCGCGGACTTCCGGCGCCGAGATCGTGGTCGGCGGCGGCACGGATGACAGCGAGGGCTGGTTCGTCGACCCGACCGTGATCAAGACCGACGATCCCGACTTCAGGCTGCTACGCGACGAGCTCTTCGGGCCGATCGTCACCGCGTGTGTGTACGACGAGTCGAAGTGGTCGGAGACGCTCCGCGTCGTCGACGAGACGAGCGAATATGCACTCACGGGAGCCGTGTTCGCCAACGATCGCTACGCGATCGCCGAGGCGCATGACGCGCTGCGAAACTCGGCGGGCAACTTCTACGTCAACGACAAGTCAACGGGTGCCGTCGTTGGTCAACAACCATTTGGTGGCGCCCGCGCCTCCGGCACGAACGACAAGGCCGGCTCGATGTGGAACCTGATCCGCTGGGTCAGCCCTCGCACGATCAAGGAGACGCTCGTGCCGCCGACCGACTACCGCTACCCGTTCCTGCAGCCCGACGAATGACCTGGGCCTGATCGGGACGAGTCTCCTGACCAGCGAGTCAGGAGACGGGCGAACAGCTATAGACTCACGCCGATGAGTCGCGAAGCACGTCACGACATCCTCTTCGAACCGGTTCGGATCGGCCCCGTCACGGCGCGAAACCGCTTCTTTCAGGTGCCGCACTGCAACGGGATGGGGCATCGGGATCCGACGCCGCTCGCGTTCATGCGCGGCGTTAAGGCGGAGGGTGGGTGGGCCGTCGTCTGCACCGAGGAGGTCGAGATCCACCCCTCCACCGAGGTCGCACCCTACGCCGAGGGACGCCTCTGGAACGATGAGGACATCCCGGCCCTCGCCCGCATGGTCGAGAAGGTGCACGAGCATGGTTCGCTCGCCGGCATCGAGCTTTTGCACAACGGCCGCGTCAGTTCGAACCTCTACAGCCGGCTGACCTCGATGACGGTCGACCATATGCCCACGGACGGCTACGAGCCCGTCCAGTCGCGCCGGATGGCGCTCTCCGACATCGATGTTCTCAGGCGACGGCACCGCGCCGCCGTCCGGAGATCGCTCCAGGCCGGGTTCGACCTCGTCTACGTCTACGCGGGCCACTACCTGAACACGATCGGCCAATTCCTCTCTCCGCGCCTCAACCACCGCACGGATGGCTATGGCGGCGACGCCACGGCCCGCGCCCGGCTCCTGCGAGAGGTGCTCGAGGACACGCTTGCCGAGGTCGACGGCAGAGCTGCCGTCGCCTGCCGGATCATGATCGACGACCTTTCCGGCCCGGGCGGCTTCGGTCGCGAGGAGATCGAGGCCGTGCTCGCACTCACCGGCGAGCTGCCCGATCTCTGGGATTTCGTTGCGGGTGAGTGGGAGAACGACTCGGTCACGTCCCGCTTCGGCGAGGAGGGCGGTCAGGAGATCTACCTCCGCGGGCTCAAGCAGATGACGACGAAGCCCGTCGTCGGCGTCGGCCGGTTCACATCCCCCGATCTGATGGCCCGGATGGTGCGCGAAGGCGTGATGGACTTCGTCGGTGCCGCGCGCCCCTCGATCGCGGATCCGTTTCTGCCCGTGAAGATCGAGCAGGGCCGCTATGACGACATTCGCGAGTGCATCGGCTGCAACATTTGCGTCTCTGGAGACCACACGATTGTCCCGATCCGCTGCACTCAGAACCCGAGCATGGGCGAGGAATGGCGTCGTGGTTGGCATCCCGAGACCTACCGCCCGGCAACGGCTCCCGCGAAGGTGCTGGTGGTCGGCGCAGGACCCGCAGGGCTCGAGGCGGCGATGTCGCTCGGGAAGCGCGGCTACGACGTCGTGCTCGCCGAGGCGACACGCTCGTTCGGTGGCCGCGTCGAGCGTGAGGCGCGGCTGCCGGGGCTCGCAGCCTGGATTCGCGTCGTCGACTACCGCAGGGGCCAGATCGACCGGCTCTCGAACGTCGAGATCGCACTCGAGAGCAGGCTGACCGCCGACGAGATCCTCTCCTACGGCTTCGAGCACGTCGCCGTGGCAACAGGGTGCGCGTGGCGTCGTGACGGAGGCGGACGCTGGCATCCGCAAGGGCTCCCGCTCGAGGCCGGTGTGACGGTACTCACGCCTGACGACATCCTCGATGGGGCGCGTCCCACCGGCCATGAGGTCGTGCTCTTCGACGACGACCACTACTACCTGGGCGGCGTCCTGGCCGAACTGCTCGTCCGTGAGGGTCACGCCGTCACGCTCCTCACACCTGCACCGCGGGTTTCGGAGTGGTCTGTCAACACGATGGAGCAGCACCGCATCCAGCGACACCTGATCGAGCTCGGCGTCACCGTCTTGCCGTCGACCACCCTCGTTGCAGCGGGTGCCGGGACTGCAACGGTCGCCTGTACCTACACCGAAGTGGAGCGCGAGCTCGCCTGCGACACGGTCGTGCTCGTAACGGCACGGATACCGCAGGAGGCCCTGTTCGACGATCTTCTCGGACGCTCAGCCGAATGGGCCGACGCCGGTCTTACCACCGTCGAAGGGATCGGCGATGCACGCTCACCCGGCACGATCGCCGCGGCCGTCTGGGACGGCCGCCGCTACGCCGAGGAGATCGACGCGGCCGACGCGGGCGACGACGTCCCGTTTCTCCGCGAGATCGTCCGCCTCGCACCCACGGAGTAGGGTGGCCAGTCAGAACGTCGGGCCCCCCGTGCGGTGGAGCTGCCCGTACACCGACCGTGCTGTCTTCGCCGGCAGTCCCGGAACGGCTTCGAGCTCCTCCTGCGAGGCGGCGAGGAAGCGGTCGGCGGAGCCGAAGTGATGCAGGATCGAGCGGCGACGGGACGGCCCGATGCCGTCGAGGGTGTCGAAGATCGACGAGAACGCACGGGTGTCGCGCTTCTGACGGTGGAACGTGACCGCGAACCGGTGCGCTTCGTCGCGAATGCGCTGCAGGAGCTGCAGGCCCGGGTCGTGTCGGTCGAGGATGATCGGCCCGGGGCGATCGGGGACGAACACCTCCTCGTCCCTCTTGGCCAGCGCGATCACGGCGACACGTGGTAGCCCTGCCGTTGCCTTCATAGCCTCGAGTGCGGCCGCGAGCTGCCCCTTGCCGCCGTCGATCACGACGAGGTTCGGAAACGCCGAGAAGCTCTCGTCGTAGCGGTCTGTGTCGCCGCTGTCCCGCAGCCTCGCGAAGCGGCGCGCGACGACCTGCCCCATCGACGCGAAATCGTCCTGCCCGTCCAGGCCGCGCACCGTGAACGAGCGATAGTGCGCCTTCTTCGGCTGAGCGTCGACGAACACGGTCATCGCAGCCACGATGTCCCGTCCCTGCAGGTTGGAGATGTCGAAGCACTCGACTCGCACCGGCAGACTCTCGAGGTTGAGATTCTCCCGCAGGCTCTCGAGCGCCTCGATCCGACGAAGGCGCTTCTGCTCGACAGCCGTCGTTTCGTGCGCGAGCGCGAGCTGTGCGTTCTCGGCCGCAAGCTCTGCGAGCCGCTTCTTTTCGCCACGGATTGGTGCCCGCACCTCGACCGCGGCCCCTCGCAGCTCCGAGAGAAAACCGGCGAGCGCCTCGGTGTCGGTGAGGTCGGAAGGGACGATGAGCTGCGGAGGCACGCTCGGCGCTGCGGTGTAGTACTCGAGACAGAAGCCCTCGAGGATCGTTGCTCGATCCTGCCCCTCGACGTTCTCGAGGTGGAAGGCGTAGCGGTCGATCAGCTTGCCGTCCCGCAGCGGAAACAGCTGCACCGCCGCGCGATCGCCGTCGACCGCAAGCCCGATCACGTCGATCGTGCCGACGGCGCGCCGGTCTGCACCTTGCCGCTCCGCGAGGCTCTTGATCGCGAAGAGCCGGTTGCGATAACGCGTCGCATCCTCGTACCGCTCGTCCGCCGAGGCGGCGCGCATCCGCCGCTCGAGCGAGCGCATGATCGACCGCGTGTCGCCGGAGAGGAAGTCGATGACGCCGTCGATCTGCTCGCGGTACTCCTCCTTCGAGATCGCACCGATGCATGGAGCCGTGCATCGTTCGATGTGGAAGTCGAGACACGGGATTCCCGAGTGGCGACCGGGCTTCGGTCCCTCGCAGGGGCGGAACTGGAAAACGCGGTTGAGGACGTCGAGCGTCTCGCGCACTTTCTTCGCGTTGGCGTAGGGGCCAAAGTAGACGGTGCCGCGGCGATGCCGCTCCCGCGTGAACATCACCCTCGGGTACTCGTCCGCAACCGTGACGGCGATGTACGGAAACGACTTGTCGTCCCGCAGACGGACGTTGAACGGGGGCCGATGACGCTTCACGAGATTCTGCTCCAGATGCAGCGCCTCGGCCTCTGTCGAGGTGACGATGATCTCGATCCCGGCGATCCGCCCGACCATGCGCTCGATCCCGAGGCGCCCGTCGCCACGATTGAAGTAACTGCGCACCCTGGAGCGCAGCGACTTCGCTTTGCCGACGTAGAGGATGTCGTCGCCCTCGTCGCGAAAGAGATAGACCCCGGGGCTGCGCGGGAGTGTCTCGAGCTGTTCTCGTACGGTTTCGACCACGTTGGCTAGCGTATCCGTCGCATGTCTCGTCGCCTTCTCCCCCTAGCCCTCGCGCTGCTAGCCGTCGCAGTGGCGACTCCGACCGCACTCGCGGGTGGCCCGACGATGGCGTTGGGCGCAGCCGAGGACGTCGTCCGCGCCCCTGATCTCGTCTCGGCCAAGGCGGAGATGACGTTGTTCCGGCTGGCCGGGTTCTCGTCGATCCGCATCACCTCTCAATGGCTTCCCGGTCAGGTCGCACCCACCGAGCCCGAGCTCGCGATCCTCCGCAACGTGGCCGCAGCCGCGCAGCTCTCCGGCGTCAAGGTCTATCTCTCCGTCTATCCCCCCGGGTCTCGCTCGACGCCGCTCACCCCCGAGGCACGCGAGGAGTTTGCTTCTTATCTCACCATCCTCGCGCAGCAGCTGCCGTCGATCGACGACGTGATAGTCGGCAACGAGCCGAACCTCAACCGCTTCTGGCTGCCGCAGTTCAACCCGGATGGATCGAATGCTGCTTCGCCCGCGTACCTCGCGCTCCTCGCGCGGTCCTACGACGCGCTGAAGGCAGTCGACCCGACGACGCGCGTCTGGGGAGGCGCTCTTGCGCCACGCGGCATCGATCGCCCCGGCACCGGCCGAGACACTCACTCCCCGGTGAAGTTCCTCAAGGACATGGGCGCCGCCTATCGGGTGAGCGGTCGCACACTCCCGATCATGGACGGCCTTGCCTTCCACCCGTACGCGGACTCGTCAGGGCAGGTGCCGGGAACGCCGCACCCGAAGTCCACGACGATCGGCCTCGGGGACTACGCGCGACTGATCCAGACCCTTGCGACTGCATTCGACGGCACGGCTCAGAGCGGCAGTACCCTGCCGATCCTGTACGACGAGTTCGGCGTCGAGTCGCAGATCCCGGCGGGCAAGGCCAGGCTCTACACCGGCGCCGAACCGGCAACAACCCGTCCGGTCGACGAGATCACGCAGGGCCAGTACTACGGGCAGGCCCTGCAGCTCGCTTTCTGTCAGCCGAATGTTGTCGGCATCCTGCTGTTCCACTCGCAGGACGAGCCGGCCCTCGGTAGCTGGCAGTCGGGCGTGTACTACGCCGACGGCAGCCCCAAGACGAGCCTTTACGCGGTTCGCGACGCACTCGCCCGAGCCCGCGGCGGCTCGATTGCCCGCTGTGACGGGCTGGGGCTCCAGGTCACTTCCACGAAGGTTCGCTTCCCCACGCAGGCCGATCTCAAACGCGGCTCCCGGTCGGTGCAGTTCCGGTGCTCGCTCGACTGCGCGTGGGAGCTGCGAGTGGTGGGCGCAGCGGCCCGCGAGACGCGCACGCGGGTCACCGGCTACGGGAAGGCCGGCACACCGCTCGTCGCGTCATTGAAGGGTCGGAAGCTCGGCCGGGGAAGCATCATCCTGACGCTGACGACGAACCATCCGGTCAATCCGGGTGTGCCGCAGGCGCGTGAGAGCTCGGCGCTCGGGCTCCCCTGAGTACGATGCGGTCATGAGCGAGAGCAAGCCGACAGTCGAGCGCGTCGAGGGTGTCCAGGTCGGGCAGTACGTCTCCTACCGCTTCTTCAAGGTCGATCCCGCCTGGCGGCGCCTCCCCGCCGAGGAGCGCGAAGCCGACAAGGAGGCCTTCGCCGGTGTCGTCGAGGAATGGGCGGGTCGCATGGAGGGCCTGCGTGCCTACAACGTCTCCGGGATCCGCCCCGAAGCCGACTTCTTCCTCTGGCAGATCACCGAGCGCTACGACGACCTCCTCGAGCTCGGCGCGGCCCTCAACGGGACGCCCCTTGCCGGTTGGCTGACGACGCCGTACTCGTACCTCGCGAC
>JANOFZ010000377.1:0-6224 GCA_031413935.1 Thermoleophilia bacterium
ATCATCGCCGCTGCCATGGACCGGTCGTTGCGCATCGCGCGCAGCGACTGCCTCCTTGTCGGGGCGGCGGCGCTCGTGCTCTTCGTCAACCAGATCGGGTTCGTCTACGCGCTCAAGACGACCTCGGCATCGGTAATCGCGCTGATCCTCGCTGCCACGCCGATCTTCGCGGCGCTCATCGGTCTCGCCTTTGGTACCGAGGTACTCCCGAGACGGTTCTGGCTCGGCGCCGCTCTGTCGTTCGCAGGGGTCGGTCTCGTTGCTCTCGGAGCAACGGGTCAGCTCGGCGCGGACGCCGCTGGGATCCTCTACGGGATCCTGACGGCCTGCACGTGGGCGGTCTACTCGATCCTGATCACCCCGTTGATGCAGCACTACTCGCCGGTTCGAATCAGCGCCGTCGTGCTTCCGCTCTCGTGGATCGGGATCGCACTGGTCGGCCTCCCGCAAACGCAATCACAGGACTGGCAACTCGGCTGGGAGGTCTGGGCGCTCGTCCTCTTCGCCACGCTCGGCCCGCTCGTCGTCACCAACATCCTCTGGTTCAAGTCCCTCGACCGCATCGGCGCCTCGCGGGCCACGCTCGCGGCAAACCTGCAGCCGTTCCTCGCCGCCCTGTTCGCGGTGGTGCTGCTCGGCGAGACGATCGATGTCATCCAGGTGGCCGGCGGCCTCCTCATCGGGGTCGGGATTCTCGCAGCGCGACGCCGCTCGCCTGTCTCCCCGGGCGAGTGATCCAGGCGCTCCGGGCCGACGAAGTACGCTGCGCGGATGACCCCGCAGCGCCGTGTCGCGCTCGTCTCCGTCGGTGCCGCTGTGGCGCTGATGGGAATCAAGCTCGCCACGGGCCTCGCGAGCGGCAGCCTCGGGCTCGTCTCCGAGGCGCTCCACTCCGGCACAGACCTCGTTGCTGCGCTGCTGACCTTCTTCGCAATCGGGGTCTCCGGCAGGCCCGCTGACCGCTCGCACCCGTACGGCCATGGGAAGGCTGAGCATCTTGCGGCGCTCGCCGAGGCGTTCGTGCTCATGCTCGTCAGCGTCGCCGTGGGCGTACTCGCGGTGGCCCGGCTCGTGGGCTGGATCGAGATCGAGACGACGACCGCGTGGTGGGTCTTCGCCGCGGTTGGGGTCGTGATCGCGATCGACGTCTCTCGGACGTTCGTCTCCATCCGTGCGGCCCGGCAGTACACGAGCCCGGCCCTCGCGTCGAACGCACTCCACTTCGGCAGCGACCTGATCGGAACGACGGCCGTCCTGGGTGGGCTCATCGCCGTTCGTGCCGGCTGGCAAGAAGGCGACTCACTTGCCGCACTCTTCGTTGCGTTCCTCGTCGTCACCGCTGCAGCCCGGTTGATCAGCCGCAACGTGGATGTCCTGATGGACAGGGCGCCAGCCGACGCGGTTCGCGCGGCGCGGGCGGCGATCGCTGCGATCGAGCCGCCTGTCGAGGTGCGGCGGCTCAGGCTCCGCGAGGCGGCCGGAAGGACCTTCACCGATGTCGTGATCGGCGTTTCTCCGGGCGCGGCCGTCGGTCAGGGCCACGCCATCGCCGATCGAGTCGAGGCGGCTGTGCAGAGCGCGTTGCCGGGCGGAGACGTCGTCGTGCATGTCGAGCCTGCCGGTGAGGAGGCGCTCCTCAGGGAACGCGTCCGCGAGGCAGCTATGTCGGTGGAGCGGGTACGTGAGATCCACAACCTGTCCGTGATCGAGCTCTCGGGCGGTGTCGACGTGTCGCTGCACCTCAAGCTGCCCGGCGATCTCCCCCTCGACGAGGCGCACGCGATCGCCGAGGAGGTCGAGCGCGCCATCATCGACGGTGTGCCCGAGGTGATCGAGGTGCAGAGCCATCTGGAGCCCCTACGGGAGCCTGCCGCCGGTCACGAGTCGTATCACGATCCCGCCGAGATCGACCGCCTCGTCCGCGAGACGACCGGAGTGCCTCCGCGCGCGACCCGCTTCCTCCACACCGACGAGGGACTCGTCGTCTTCCTGACGCTGGCGCTCGACTCGTCCGAGAGCCTCGCACAGGCTCACGCGACGGCCTCCAGCGTCGAGAAACAGATCCGGCTGACCGTGCCCGGGGTCGCCGAGGTGATCATCCACACCGAGCCCTGATGGTCTCGCTGCAGGTTGAATAGGGACGTATGCGTCTTTGCATGTTTCATCCCAACGACAACCCGCTCGATCGCGGCTGGGTCGGCCGTGTCGACGGCGACCGGGTCGTCCACCTGGCGGCCCAGACCCTGCAGTCGTTCTTCCTCGGTGGCAGCGGCGCTCGCGAGCACGCGGAGTATCCTCTGGCCGACGTGACCCTGCTCGTGCCGGTGCAGGCCCCGCCGACTGTGCGGATCTTCTCGACCGACGACGCGTTCCGCTTCGCGAATGCGACCTCCGTCGTCGGTTCAAGCGTCGCCGTTGCCGGCACGGCGCTCACCGCGTGCGCGCGTATCGCCGCCGTCATCGGTGCCGGGGGTGAGATCGGCGGCTATTCGAGTCTTCTCGAGTGGCAGGATCCGACCGAGCACCCACCCGTGAAGCAGTCCGACTTCGGCATCGTGCTCGGTCCGGTCGTCGTCACCCCGGATGAGGTTGATCCGGTCTCTGTTGCTTGTCGACTCTCTGGCGATGGTCGAGAGGAATGGGCTGTGCCAGCACCGTTCTCGTGGGCCGATGCGATCGCGCTCGCCGCCCGGAGAACGGTGCTCAGGCCCGGCGACGTGATTGCCGGCCCGCCGGTTGCGACGCTCGCGGACATCGACACGGGCGTTCGGCTCGAGCTCGAGGGCATCGGCGCGCTCGATTGCCCACTCGCGTAGTGCGGCTCGTCCTTGACTGGGATGGAACCGTGACCGAACGGGACACGCTCCACATGGCGATCGAGAAGTTCGGCGACCTCGAGGTGTTCCATGCGCTCGAGCGGCAGATCGGCCGTGACCTCACGCTCAACGAGGTGATCGAGGTCGAGATGGCCACGATCCACGCCCCGTTCGGGAACGTGCTCGAGTGGCTGCTCGAGACCGTGAGGATCCGGCCCGGATTTGCGGAGCTGGTCGCCACGCACGATCCGCTGATCGTCTCCGCCGGCTTTCGAGAGCTGATCCTGCCCGTCCTCGAGCGGGAGGGAGTGACAGCCGAGGTGATCGCGAACGGCCTCGAAGCGGATCCGTCGGGATGGCGCTCCGTCTTTCTCGATCGCGAGGCCTGTGCGGTGTGCGGTGAGCCGTGCAAGCGGGTTGCGCTCGCAGGCGGTGGTGCATTTGCGTACGTCGGCGACGGTGTCTCCGACCGCTGCGTATCACTCGCAGCGGATCGCGTCTTTGCGCGTGACGGTCTCGCTCGCTGGCTCGACGAGCGCGGAACCGAATACGAGCCGTACGACGACCTGCACGACGTCCGGCTCGCGCTCGCTGCGCGGCCAGCGGCGTGACCCCTACGATCGGCGAGATGGCGCTCCTCTCCGTCCCGCAACCGTACGACTTTCACGCCTCGACCGAGCGCTTCCGCTCGTACGGCGCTGATCGCGCGAACCTCTGGCACAGGGGCGGGCTTCATCGCGTCGTCACCGGACGCGAAGTCCGGGTGGAGGGTGCGCCTGGCGGCGTAATGATCGACCCGAGCGATGACGAGATCGTGGCGACGGTCTCCTGGCTTCTCGGAGGGCCACTCGATCTCGACGGCTTCTGGACGTGGGCCGCAGCCGACCCTGTCATCTCCACGCTGCGTGAGCCCCTCCTGGGGTACCGGCCGCCACTCGTCGCCGACCGCTTCGAGATGCTCGTGACGTCGATCACGGCGCAGCAGGTTTCACTGCACTCGGCGTTCGCTGTGCGCTCGCGCCTGATCGAGCGGTTTGGCGTCAGGGTGGGGGAGGCGTGGTCGTTCCCGTCGCGCGAGCGGTTGGCCGAGGCGGACGAAAGCGAGATCCGCGAGGTCGGATTCTCGACGCGGAAGGCCGAATACGTCATCGGTCTCGCCCGTAGCGACCTCGATCTCGACGCACTCGACCAACTCTCCGACGAGGAGGTCGTGGAGACGATCACCGCGGAACGCGGGCTCGGGCGCTGGACGGCCGACTGGTTCCTCGCTCGTGCGCTCGCGAGGCCCCACGCCTGGCCCGCCGGCGACCTCGCCGTACGCAAGGCGGTGTCGTTCTTCTACGGTGCAGGCAGAGATCTCGACGAAACGGAGGTACGGGAAGTGGGAGAGCAATTCGGGGAGTGGCGGAACATCACCTGTCACATGCTTCTGGCCGGCACGAGGGCGGTCGGATGAACGTGCGTCACGCAACGCTCGCTGACCTCGCGGCGATCGAGGAGCTCTGGAGAGCCTTCGAGGCCGAGGTTCCACCGCCCGCGCATGAGGACGCTGATCTGGCAACGGAGCTAGCGGAGATCAGGGCGATCGTCGAGTCCGGGCTCGGCTGGGTTGCCGAGCGGAACGGCGCGCCCATCGGCATGGCACTCGCCCGGCGCCGTGGGGCGCGCGTCGGACGCATTACGGATCTCTACGTGGTACCGACCGAACGCCGGGCGGGAGTGGCCGACGCGCTCCTCAGGACGGTTGCTGGTCGGCTCGCGGAGGACGGCGTCGAGACGATCGATCTCGAGGTGATGGCCTCCAATGCTGCAGCGCGTTCCGTCTACGCGAAGTGGGGCTTCCGGGACGAAGTTCTCGTGCTCGCGGCGCCCGTCGCCGCGCTCGTCGAGCGCCTGGGAGGAGACGTCGAGGCTGCCTCGTTCGGGTCGATGCATGTGCAGACGGACGACGTCGATGTGATCGTGAAAGCGGTCGAGATGTTCGTCCCACGGCTGCCGGGGCGGTCGATTGGATCGATCGTGGCGCAGCCACGCGGCGGGTACGTCACCGTCTACGACGATGCCTGCGACCGCGATCCGGCGACGCTGCGTCGGCTTGCGAAGGAGATCTCGGCCCGGACGGGGCTCGTGGTGATCGCCATCGGCGTCGAACAGGAAGCACTCGTTCGGATGATCATCTTTGATCGCGGTGGGATCGTCGATGAGTACGCTTCCGTGCCAGAGTTCCACGGGCCGCTTCCGCCCGGCGAGGTCGTGGCGCTGAACGCCAACCCCGTGGTCGTGGAGCGCTACACGGGTGCGGCGCAGGCGGCGGTGCGTGCGGCGTCGCCTGTCGCGCGCGTCCCGTCCGACCTGCCCCCGGCACGAGAGCTGCTTGCAGCACTTGCAGCGGTGGTCGGGCTCGCGGGAGCAGAACACGGCTGGGCCGACGCGCCGGCGAGCGATCAGGCGATTCGGATCGATCGGTGATGGCGGATCTGCGGCTAATCGACGCCCCCCGGTGCCCCTATTGCGCACGCGTCCGGATCGCGCTTGCCGAGAAGGCCATTTCGTACGAGACGGTCGTGATCGACCTGGCCGACCGTCCGGCATGGGTTTACGAACTGAATCCGATCGGCAAGGTTCCCGTGCTCGAGCGGGAAGGATGGGTGCTGCCGGAGTCGGCCGTGATCAACGAGTACCTCGAAGAGGCGTTCCCCGAGCCGGCACTTCTTCCCGCGGATGCAGCGCAGCGGGCGACTGCACGTCTGCTGATCTTCCGGCACGACGACTTCACGGATCCGTATTACGCCCTGCGCCGCAAGGAGCCCGGCGCCGAGGTCGCATTCGCCGTCGAACTCGAGGCGCTCGATGCGATCCTCGGTGCAACGTCGTATCTCACCGGGTCTGCGTTCGGCCTTGCCGATATCACCTACGTTCCCTGGGTGCTGAGGGCGCGGGATCTCCTAGGCGTCTCCCTCGAGCCGTACCCGTCCGTCGTCGCCTGGCTCGCCCGTCTCGCCGATCGTCCGTCGATCCAGGCCGAGCTCGAGGTCATCGCGGCGCTGTGACCGATGTGAGCCGCGACGAGCTGGCCGGGCGCCTCGAAGAGGAGGGCTTGACGCTGCTCGACGTGCGGACTCTCGGCGAGTACGACGGCGCGGCGGGCTACCCGTGTGATGCGCGGCGGGGCCACATCCCCGGCGCGCGTCACCTCGAGCTTCACGACCTCCTCGCCGCCGACGACGGAGCTGCGATCCGAGCGCTCGTCGGGGAGCCGGAGGGTGCAGAGGTGATCGCCTACTGCCACTCGGGCGGCCGCTCCGCGATGGCCGTTGAGCTTCTCGCGGCAGCGGGCTACGTGGCCCGCAACTACGTCCGCTCGTGGCACGAGTGGTCTGCGGACGAGACGCTCCCCGTCGCGGACTC
>JANOFZ010000378.1:0-4952 GCA_031413935.1 Thermoleophilia bacterium
GAGAAGCGGTTGATGCGCCTCGGGTTCGATCTGCACGACGGCCCCATCCAGGACGTTCTCGCGCTCGCTGGCGAGACGGCGAGCCTCCGCGACCAGGCGTATCCGTTCGTGCTGGAAAGCCACAGGGAGCTCGTCTACGGCCGCTTCGAGGACATGCTGGCCCGCCTCACCGACATCGACCGGGGGCTACGAGAGATCGCTCATTCGCTCGAGACGAAGAGCATCGTTTCGCGACCGCTTGCAGAGATCATCCATCGCGAGGCCGACGCGTTCTCGGAGCGCTCGGGGATCAGCGCGACCGTCGAAGTACGGGGTGATCCGGAGTCGCTCAGCTCGGCGCAGAAGGTGGCGGTGTTCCGCGCTGTGCAGGAGTCGCTCGCGAACGTCCGCGAGCACAGCGGCGCGACAGCCGTCGAGGTCGTGATCCGCTCGCGTCGCAGCAGCATCGACGTCCGTGTGACCGACAACGGCCAGGGCTTCGAGGTGTCCCGTGCGCTTGCAAAGGCCGCACAGCGCGGTCGGCTCGGTCTCGTGGGCATCGGGGAGCGTGTGCGGATGCTCGGTGGAACGTTCGAGATCGACAGCCGCCCCGGCGGCCCGACGAACCTCCGGTTCTCGTTGCCGCGGTGGGATCCCTTCACCGCAGTCGACGAACCCCGCCGCTAGCTGGAGTAGCGCGACACCGCCGGGCGACGCATGCGCGTCGCGCCCTACGACAACGGTCGTTCCGGACACCGCCGGGCGACGCATGCGCGTCGCTCGGACGACAACGGCCGTTCCGGACACCGCCGGGCGACGCGTGCGCGTCGCGCCCTACGACAACGGCCGTTCGGGACGCCCGGGCGACGCGTGCGCGTCGCGCCCTACGGCAACAACGGTGGTTCGGACTCGTAGGGGCGAGGCGCACGCCTCGACCGCCCGGCCACGTCCAACGACACCCGTCTGGCCAGATTCGGCACAAACCCGGCACCCACGTGTCACAACATTCCGTGCAGGCTGGACCGATGAACACGCGCAGCTTGCTCCGACTCCCGGAGTACGACTACTCGCGTACGGGCATGTACTTCGTCACCATCTGCCTACGCGAGCGGATGCCACTGTTCGGTCTGGTCGAAGGCGACACGATGCAACTAAGCCGGTTCGGTGACATCGTCGCAGCCGAGATCCAGAACCTCGAGAACCGATTCGTTGGCGTCAGGATCGATCTCTCGATGGTGATGCCCGATCACGCTCATCTTGTCGTGGCCCTCGGAGAGCAGGCACAACGCCTCGGAATCGTGATCGGATCGCTCAAGGCAGCAAGCGCCCGCGAGATCAACCGCGTACGCGGGACAACTGGAGCCCACCTCTGGCAGCGCGGCTACTACGACCACGTGATTCGTGACGACGCCGACCTCGATCGCGTCCACTCGTACATCGCCACGAACCCGCTCAGGTGGACACTTCGGCATTCAACGCCGTAGGGGCGAGGCGAACGCCTCGCCTGCACGCCTCGACCTGGGCTGCGTTCGAGCTCACGTAGCCGAGTGTTGGACGGCGGGCGAGGCTGACCTCGCTGGCGCTCGGCGGCGCCTCGCCCCTACGGGAAAACGGCGGGCTTCGTGTCGTAGGGGCGACGCGCACGCGTCGTCCGCGCGTGCCGAGCGCTGACGCTACTCCTCGTCGAACAACGGGCTTTCGACCAAGCCCTGCTGGTACGCGAGCCGCGTCGCTTCGGTGCGGTTCTTCACCTCGAGCTTGCGGTAGATGTTCGTCAGGTGGAACTTCACCGTCTGCTGGGTGATCCACAGCTCCTTGGCGATCTCGTCGTTCGAGAGGCCCCGGGCCAGGGCCTTGAGGATCGAGGTCTCCCGGTCGGTGAGGCCGGCGGCCTTCGCGCCCGCCGGCTCGGCGCCCGCGATGAACGTTGCTGCGCTGAACACGTTGCCCTCGATCGCCTGACGCAGGGTGGAGGGGAGGTCGATCGGATCGACGCTCTTCGAGATATAGGCACTCGCGCCACGACGGAGCGCAGCATCGACGAGTTCCTGCGACGTAGACGCCGACAGCATCACGACCTTCATCTCGGGATAGCGCTTATGGATCTCGTCCAGGCACGCTAGCCCGTCCATGTGCGGCATCCGCACGTCGAGGAGCACCAAGTCGGGCTTCGTGCTCGAGACGAGCGGGAGCACCTGGGTGCCGTTCTGGGTCTCGCCGACGATCTCGAAGCCGCCATCGGCCTCGAGGGCGCGACGGATCCCGTCGAGCATCAAGCGGTGGTCATCTGCAATCACGACGCGCACGGATTCAGTCTCGCAGAGACGGACGATGCCGGACGCAGGGCGCGACGACGTTAGACCCACAGGGGGGACAGAACCCCTCGATCGGAGGATTGGCATCACCCCCTTTCGGGTTACGGTGAGAGTAGACCTTCGCTCTCGGGCCAAGCAAACACGAATCCCGGTCACGAGAGCAATCACCCCCAGGAGGACGTTGCAATGACACTCAAGCGAAAGCTTCTACTTTCTGTCGCCCTCGTAGCCCTCGGGTCGCTTGGCGTCGCGTCGTTTGCGTCGGCAACCGTGACTGCGCCGAACCCGACCGGCTTCTTCGACGGCAACATCAACTCATGCGGCACGGGCGACAAGTCCGTCGAGGCCGTGCTCGATCTCAACGGCCCCTGGGCGGGCGGGAGCTCCGGTAGCTGGCCTGCCACGAAGGTGTCAGGCGATGGCCTCACCGTCGACATCAGCAACGTCACGACCGTTAACGGCCAGCTCTTCTTCAACTGGTCGGCGAGCCTCCCCGTCGATCTCGCTGTTGTGAAGCAGGCGTCGGGCGGGGCCTACTGGGTCTTCAATCCGGCACAGACCTCCGGCACGCTCGCGTCCTACACCGAGGACGGCAAGCCGAGCGGCGGCGTCAGCCACGTGCTGTTCTGTTACCACCCGAAGCTCGGGCCACCTCCGCCGGTGGTGAACCCGCCTGTGGTGAACCCGCCTGTGGTGAATCCGCCTGTGGTGAATCCGCCTGTGGTGACGCCGCCGGTCGTCAGCCCCGAGGCCCCGCTTCTGCCTCCGACGGCGAAGCCGAAGCCCAAGCTCAAGCCGAAGCCGAAGCCGATCCCGACCGTGTGCACTGTGATCACGATCAACACGAAGTCGGTCGCGATGGGTAAGACCTCGAGGATCACGGTGAAGGTGACCGCGGGCGGCAAGGCTGTCGCGGGCGGCAAGGTGCGCTTCAAGGGTGCAGGCATGAACAAGGTCGTCAGGGCCAACAAGGCCGGCGTCGCAATCGTGTCGCTCTCACCGAAGGTCGCGGGGATCATCACGGTCACGGTCGTCGGCAAGAAGGCGTGCTCCACCCAGCGCCTCGGTGTCGTCGGCGCGTTCGAGCCGCCTGTCACCGGTTAGCTGGATAGCGGTGAGGACTCTGCCGCCCTCGAGGAGCCTCCGGGAGAAATCCCGGGGGCTCCGCCGTTTCTGGCGCGACACCCCGCCGCCGTGCGGTGTCGGCGGCGGGCGGGAAAAGGTCCTGCCCCTATGCGAACGCGCTGGCGTAGCCGTTCAGCGCCGGCTGGCCGCCCAGGTGCGCGTAGAGCACACGTGAGCCCGGCTCGATCCGACCATCGCGCACGAGGTCGATCAGCGCCGCCATCGACTTGCCCTCGTAGACCGGGTCGGTGAGCATCCCTTCGAGCCGGGCGCACAGGCGGATCGCCTCGATCGTCTTCGCATCAGGGATTCCGTAGGTGCCGGCGTGCCATTCGTCGAGCAGGATGATCTCGCTGTCCTCGAGCGGTCGGCCAAGGCCGATCGCCTCTGCAGTGCGACGCGCGATCCTGGCGATCTGATCCCGGGTCTGCTCGACGGTTGCCGACCCGTCGATGCCGAGCACGGTGCGCTCGCGTTCCTGACCGGCGAAGCCAGCGATCATCCCCGCTTGCGTCGATCCGGTTACCGAGCAAACGACGATCGTGTCGAAGAAGACGCCGAGAGCCTCCTCCTGCGCGCCGACCTCGCCGGCCCAGCCTGCGAAACCGTGACCGCCGAGCGGATGGTCGGAGGCACCCGCGGGGATCGGGTACGGCTTGCCGCCGCGCTCGGTTACCTCGGCAAGAGCCTGCTCCCAGCTCTCGCGGAACCCGATGTCGAAGCCGGCCTCCGAGAGTCGTACATCGGCACCCATGATGCGCGAGAGGAGGATGTTGCCGACGCTCTCGTAGCCAGGATCGTCCCAGTCGACCCAGTGCTCCTGCACGAGCACGCAGCCGAGGCCGAGGTGGGCTGCAACGGCCGCGACCTGGCGCGTGTGGTTCGACTGGACACCACCGATCGAGACGAGCGTGTCGCAACCCTGGGCGAGCGCATCAGCGACGAGGTACTCGAGCTTTCGCACCTTGTTGCCGCCGTAGGCGAGGCCCGAGCTGACGTCCTCGCGCTTCGCCCAGATCTCCACCTCGCCGCCGAGATGCTCGGAGAGACGCTCGAGGCGATGGATCGGGGAGGGGCCGAAGGTGAGCGGGATGCGGGGGAAGTCGGCGAGCGAGGGCATCAGCCGCCTTCCGGAAACAGCTCTTCGACGAAGAAGCGAGCACCGGGATCGAGACGATCGCCGTAGACCTCGGTGGCGACGGCGAGAACCTCTGCGGACGTCGTCAGCCCGAGTTGGCCCGCGAGGAGACGCACGTCCTCGTCATCCTCACCCGGCCTGTGAGCGAGCACCTTCATCGCGAGAATAATTCGTGGCGAGGCGGTTGCCACGCTCAATCCCGGCAGGTCGAGGACAGCGATAGCCTCGTCGTCGGGTCTGGTCAGGAACCCCTTGACGGCGTCGTTCAACCATCCTTCGGCCAGACCACGTTCTGCTGCGATGGCGGCGGCGGCGTCGTAGATTGCGCTCTTCGGCTCGAAGACCGCATCGATGTCACGCGTGGAGCGTCGCTCGTCGTAGGCAAGGGCGATCGC
>JANOFZ010000379.1:0-4533 GCA_031413935.1 Thermoleophilia bacterium
GCAGCAGCGAGCAGAAGGAGAGCCAGTCTCACGGCAGGCCGAGCTGCCGTGCGATCACCATCCGCTGTACCTCGTTCGTTCCCTCGCCGATCTCGAGAATCTTCTGATCGCGATAGAGGCGGGAGATCGGGAACTCGTCCATGAAGCCGTAGCCTCCGTGGATCTGCAGCGATGCATTCACAACACGGTTCGAGAGCTCGCCCGTGTAGAGCTTCGCCATCGCTGCCGCGAGTGCGAAGGAACGCCCTTGATCCTTGAGCCAGGCTGCCTTCCAGACGAGTCCCCGGGCCGCCTCGATCTCCGTTGCCATGTCCGCCAGGTTGAACTGGACCGCCTGGAAGGACGAGATCGGCTTGCCGAACTGATGGCGTTCACGCGCGTATGCGTACGCAAGATCGTACGCACCCTGCGCGAGCCCGACGCTCATCGCAGCGACCGAGATCCGACCGCCGTCGAGGATCTGGAGGAACTGGTGAAAGCCCTGGCCGCGTTTGCCGAGGAGGTTCTCGGAGGGAACGACGCAGTCGGTAAACGAGAGGGCCCGCGTATCGGACGCCTTCCAGCCCATCTTGTGCAACGGCGCAGAGATCTGGTACCCGGGCGTTCCGTTCTCGACCACGAGATTCGAGATCTCGCCCTCGCCGGTCAGGGCCGTGATCGTCACGCACTGCGTGATGTCGGTGCCCGAGTTGGTGATGAAGGCCTTGGAGCCGTTGATCGACCAGCCGTCGGCAGTGGAGGTCGCGGTCGTCCGGGTCGCTCCGGCATCGGATCCGGCCTCGGGCTCCGTGAGGCCGAAGGCAGCCAGGCGCTCGCCGCGCGCGAGTGGGGGGATCCACCGCTCCTTCTGCTCCTCGCTGCCGAAGAGGTAGATCGGCATCGTGCCGAGCGACGTATGCGCGGCGAGTGTGATCGCGACCGACGAGTCGATCCGGGCGAGCACCTCAATGGCGATCGCGTACGCGAGCGTGTCTCCGCCTGCACCCCCGAGCTCCTCGGGAAACGGGATCCCCATCAGCCCGAGTGCAGCCATCTCTGCAACGAGCTCGTACGGGAAGCGCCCCTCGCGGTCGAGCTCCTCGGCGACCGGAGCGACGCGGTCGAGCGCAAACGCGCGAACCGTGTCGCGAAACAGATCGTGCTCGGAGGAGAGGTCGAAGTCCACGCTTGGCGATCGTACCCGGCTTCCGAATCACGTATCGCTGCGTCAGCGGTCGATGGCGCGATACTTGCGAATTGCGAGCGGCATGAAGACGACGAGCAGGGTGATCGTCCAGACCATGGACATGAAAACGGGGTGCTCACCGGGGAACGAGTCGGATGCGAACGGATTCGGATTGCCGAAGAGCTCGCGTGTCGCTCCCGTGAGCGCGCTGACAGGATTCCACTCCGCAATCGGCTGCAGCGCCGTCGGGAGCGTCTCCGTCGGCACGAATGCGTTCGAGAGGAAGGTGATGGGGAAGATGACGAGGAAGCCGAGCTGCTGCGCGACCTCGACGGTGGGTACTGAGAGTCCAAGGAAGACACCGATCCAGGCCATCGCGTACGTGAAGAAGAGAAGCAATACCACGCCGTACATGAAGTCGAGGACTCCGTTGTTGACGCGCCAGCCGATCACGAGTCCGGTCAGCATCAACACGATCAGGATCCCGGTGTTGTAGATGATGTCCGCGAACGTCCGGCCGCTGAGAACAGCTGACCGCGCCATCGGCAGCGAGCGGAAGCGGTCGATCAGGCCTTTGGTCATGTCGTCGGCAACGGAGACGGCGGTCGTGATCGATGCGAACGCGAGTGTCTGGACGAAGATCCCGGGCATCAGGAACTCCCGGTACGAGCCGCCTCCGGGAAGGGGGATCGCGCCACCGAAGACGAATGCGAACAGCAGCACGAACATGATCGACTGGAGGATCGCGAAGATGGCGAGCTCCGGGATCCGCGGCACGCGCTTGAGATTGCGCCAGCTGATCACGATGCCGTCGGCGACGGCGACGCGCAGGCTGCTCACGCGGTCTCATCCCTGGACGTGGCCGTCTCGCCGTCGTCGGCGGTCACCTCGGCGGTATGGCCAGTCAGGGCCAGGAAGACGTCGTCGAGCGTCGGCCGGCGCAGGCCGACGTCGTCCACACGAATCTGTTCCTCGCCGAGCCGAAGCACGACGTCGACGAGTTGTTGAGCACCACCCTCTGCTGCGATCGTCAACCGACGCGTGTGCTCGTCGACCGAGGCGGATCCGTCTGGCGCGACGAGCTGTGCGGCGCGATGGAGAAGATCGTGATCATGGACGACGATCTCGATGCGCTCGCCACCGACCTGCGTCTTCAGCTCGTCGGCCGTCCCCCGGGCAATGATTTTGCCCGCATCCACCACGGCGATCTCGTCCGCAAGGGCGTCCGCCTCCTCCAGGTACTGGGTCGTCAGGAGCAGCGTCGTGCCCTGTCGCACCTGCGTGCGGATCACATCCCACATTCCGAGGCGACTCCGTGGATCCAGGCCTGTCGTGGGCTCGTCGAGGAAGAGCAGCTTGGGCCGGCCGATCAGTGCGGCCGCCAGATCGAGGCGCCGGCGCATTCCGCCGGAGTACGTCTTCGCGACGCGATCGGCTGCCTTCTCGAGGTCGAAGCGAATCAGGAGCTCGGCCGCACGCTCTTTTGCGTCGCTCGAGCTGAGCTGGTAGAGCCGGCCGAACATCCAGAGGTTCTCGCGACCGGTGAGGTTCTCGTCGACCGCTGCGTACTGACCCGAGAGTCCGATCAGACGGCGTATCGCTTGCGCGTCACGGACGACATCGAGGCCGGCGATTGTTGCCCGGCCCTCATCGGGATGCAGCAACGTGGCGAGCACCCGCACCGTCGTCGTCTTGCCCGCGCCATTCGGCCCCAGCAGACCGAGCACGGTTCCCTCCTGCACCTCGAGATCGACGCCGTTGAGCGCGCGCACCTCGCTCTTCCGCGAGCGGTACACCTTCACGAGCCCCTCTGCTTCGATCACGGCCATCGCGTCACGCTAGCTGTGAAGGCCCGGCGCACGCCTACACGGGCGCACTTTCCGGTGGGCATCTCACGACCGACCTTGCTTCCGGGGGCCGTGCTCGCGATGCCGTCATTCTTCGCCGCGAAGCTCGATCTCGATGCGGCTGCGCGTCGAATCAGACGGGCGCGCAGTCCTGCTCGAACGTTTCCGCCTCGCTCTTGCCGGAGGTGAGCGAGACCTGGAGATCCTGCGACGCCGCCGGATACCCGGCGAGAGTCGCGCTGTCGATCGTCGTCTGCATTTGAGCGGCCGAGGCCCGGAACGTGCCAAGATTGTTGAGGTAGGCAGCGAGCGCTGTCGCGCAGGCGCCCGAGACGGTGTCCTGGAAGCCCTCGACGGTGTCGTAGGTGTCCCCCGTCGCTGTCGCCAGGATCGTGAAGGTGTCACCGACGCACGCCTGCAGGTCTGCGGAGTCCTGGAAGCCCGATGTGGCAGAGCACTTCGCGAGCGTCGCCGTTGCTGCCACGTTGGCCTCCTTCAGCGCGGCACCGGAGGTCTGGTACTCCTCCCACTGAGCGGTTGTCAGCCTCTCGTTCGCTCCGGCTGCCGTCGTCACGGTCTCGGTGCTCGAGCCCGAGTCGCCGCAGCCCGCTGCCAACGCAGCCGCCAACATCGCGGCGATACCGACACAGACCCCTAGCTTGGACACCGGCCCTCCTCCATGAACTCGAGAACTTGTTCCGGGAGACTACCTTCCGGCTCCTTGCTCTGACGCCGCCGTAGGGAGGGACGCTCACTACCCGAGCGCGGTAGCGCCGGTGGCTCTCACCAATACACTAGTTCGATGAGCGAATCGATCGACCGCAGAGGGATGGCCGCGCTTTCCGGCGGTCATCTCGCGACCGACTTCGCCTCCGGTGCGGTCCCTGCGATGCTGCCGTTCTTCGCGGTCAAGTTCGACCTCAATTACACGCTCACAGCCGTGCTGATGCTCGCCGCGCTTGCCTCATCATCTCTCACGCAGCCTCTGTTCGGTCTCTGGTCGGACAGGCGTGGCGCACTCTGGCTGCTGCCGGCGGGGGTCGGTCTCGCAGGCGTCGGAATCGGTCTCGCCGCCGTGGCTCCGAGCTACGGCCTTCTCGTGATCCTCGTCTTCCTCTCGGGCCTCGGGATCGCAGCCTTCCATCCCGAGGGGGCAAAGTTCGCGGTCTTTGCGAGCGGGCGCAAGCGTGCGAGCGGGATGTCCCTGTTCAACATCGGGGGAAACACGGGCTATGCCCTCGGCCCCATCATCGTGACGCCGCTCGTCCTTTGGCTCGGTCTCGGGCCCGGTGGCCTTCTCGCATCGATCCCCGTGATTCTGGGCGCGGTCGCCGTCCTTACCGTGCTCCCGTACCTCTCGCGCTTACGCCCCGAGCCACAGGCACCGGGGAGCGCGGTCGAGGGGAAGGACGATGTGCGTGCGATGGTCATCCTCGGTGGTGTGATCGGGCTCCGCAGCGTCGCCTGGTTCGGGTTGTTGACCTTCGTGCCGCTCTGGGTCGTGTCGCTCGGGAACTCCGA
>JANOFZ010000380.1:0-2916 GCA_031413935.1 Thermoleophilia bacterium
CGCGTGCTCGCAGACGAGAAAGGTCGGCAGTGCAGACGAATCGCCGAACGGCTCGTCGTAGGCGTCGGCAAGACGCGGCAGCAGCGCAGCCGCGTCGGGCTCCACGAGCAGTTCCTCGTGGATCGTGCCGAAGCGCTCGGCCACGGATCGCGCGTACGGTCTTTCGTCGTAGCGGGCCTCGGGGAAGCCGACCGAGAACGTGCGCACGGGCTCGGCGCTCTCGTGCGCCATCGCCGCCACGACCACGCTCGAGTCGATTCCTCCCGAGAGGAGGGCCCCGAGTGGCACATCGGCGACGAGGCGCTTGCGCACGGCCGCGAGGACGCCTTCGCGCACCGCCGCGATCCATTCCTCGTCGTGGAGTTGCCTCGGTTCTGCCTGCAGTTTCCAGTAGCGGCTCACGGTTGCGACGCCGTTCTCGACGACGAGAACGCATCCCGGCGGCAGGCGGTTGATTCCCTGCAAAGCCGTTCGGTTCCCCGGCACGTATCCGAGCGTGAGGTAGGCATCGAGCCGCTCGAGATCGACCTCCCGTCCGACCGAGGGAAACGCGAGGAGGGCCTTCAGCTCCGACGCGAACGCGACCGTTCCGTCTTGCAGTTGCGTCCACAGAAGCGGCTTCTTGCCGAAACGGTCGCGGGCGAGGAGGAGGCGCTGTCGTGACTTGTCCCAGAGTGCGAGAGCGAACATGCCGTCGAGGTACTCGACGAACGAGTCGCCGTGCCGCTCGTAGAGATGCGGTAGCGCGGGGGTGTCTCCGGCCCCGCTGAGTATGTGACCCTGGCTCTCGAGCTCTGCGCGGAGTGCTTGGTAGTTGTAGATCTCACCGTTGAACACGACGACGACATTGCCGTTCTCGTTCTCGACGGGCTGATCGCCGGTCGCGAGGTCGATCACGCGCAACCGTCGATACCCGAGCGAGCACCTTCCGAGAGCCGCCGTCGCTCCGTGGTCCGGGCCGCGGTGACGGATTGCAGAGGTCGCCCGGGCGACCGAGCCCGGGTCAGGGTGCTCCCGGCCCTCCGCCACCACGACTCCGCAGATTCCGCACATCGCAGTAACGGTACAGCCGCTCGACCACGGCATCCCGTGAGCACGCTCGAAGGAGGGTTCCGTGAAGGTGACTACAATCTCTTCAGCGTGGAATCCAAACCGGTCATCTCGCCGGAGCGGCCCGTCCCCGCAGATCTCGCGCCGGAAGGGCCGTCAGGCGACGTACGTGCCTCGCGCATCTACGTTCTCTCTCGTGGGCCTGTGCTGACGCTGGCGCGCCGCGCCTTCAGCATCCTCACCCTGGCGGCACTCGACGTGCTTGGGCTCGCGCTCGGCGTGATGCTTGCCCTGACGGTGCGAACGATCGCCTACGGCAAGCCTGTCTACTGGTCGCTCCTCTGGCAGGAGGGGCCGGAACAGTGGTTGAGGTTCCTTGCCCCGATCACGATTCTCCTGTTCCTGCAAGCAGGGCTCTACGCCTCGCGTGAGCAGCGCGCCGGGCCTGGCCGGGTCGTCTCGTCGCTCGTGCTGGTGGCGCTCGTGATCCTCGCCTTCGGCTTCGGGACAGGGTACGACTTCACCACGACCGGCCTGATTCCGACCGCAGTCGTCACCTGCGCGCTCACGATCGGCCTTCTTCGGTGGGCCTACGATTCTGCCGCCCTCGAGGTGATGCGGATCGCCGGCATTCGCAGACGTGTCGTGCTCGCCGGGGAAGGCATCGGCCTCCAACGCCTGCAACGCGAGCTCGGTGCTTCGCGTGACGGGATCAAGTACGACCTCGTCGGTGCCGTGACGTCGATCGTCGAGCCGGGCCTCAACGTGCTCGCAACCGCGATCACGGATCTCCAGGACGTGCTCGAGCGGGAGCGCCCCGACGAGCTGATCCTCAGCGAAGCCGACTACGACGAGCGAACCGTCCTCGCGATCGTCGAGGTCGCACATAGGGCCGGTGTGAAGGTGCGGCTGGCACCGAACACGACCGAGCTGCTCGTCCAGAAGGGGGAATACGTCCCGGGTACCGGCATGCCGCTCTTCGAGCTGCGGCCCCCGATCCTGACGGGATTCGACTGGGCCCTGAAGCGCTCGTTCGATGTCGTCGTCGCGTTCGTTCTCCTCGTGGTACTGATCCCGCTCTGGGTGCTCGTTGCTCTCGCGATCAAGCTCGAGTCGCGTGGGCCGGTGTTCTTCGTCGACCGCCGCGTGGGCGTGGGGGAGCGCGAGTTCGGAATGCTCAAGTTCCGGACGATGGTGGTCGGTGCGGCGGAGCAGCAGTCGAAGCTGGAGGACGACAACGAGGCGACGGGTGCGTTGTTCAAGATGCGGGACGACCCGCGCGTGACCCGCGTTGGCCGCGTCCTCCGGCGTCTCTCGATCGACGAGCTGCCACAGCTGATCAACGTGGAGCGCGGGCAGATGAGCCTCGTCGGGCCACGGCCTCTACCGTTGCGCGACTACGAGCTCCTCGAGGAATGGCATCGCGCCCGCTACCTCGTGCTGCCCGGCATGACGGGGCTCTGGCAGATCTCCGGGCGCTCGGGACTGTCGTTCGACGACCTCGTCAGGCTCGATTTCACCTACCTCGAGCACTGGTCGCTCTGGCTCGACGTCACCATCATCCTGAAGACGATTCCGGCCGTGGTGTCCGGTCGCGGCGCCAACTGAGAGACAGTTCCTCCAGGAGTAGCGGAAGAATTGCCGCCACCCCGAGCACGATCGGAGTCACGACTCGGTCGGCGCTGAGACGGAGGTACGTCTCAAGGTCGAGCTGCGAAGTCGCGTACACCCACGTTAGGCCTGCCAGCGAGAGCCCGACAAACACGAATGCGAAGAGCGGCAGCGTGCTCCGACCCAACACCACGCAAGCCAACGCGGCGCCGAGCGAGAGAGGCAGGAGGAGCCCGAACTGGTGCGTTTCCGTCG
>JANOFZ010000381.1:0-8377 GCA_031413935.1 Thermoleophilia bacterium
CGTCGATCTCCGTGTCGGTCAGCCCTTCCCAGGTACCGAAGTTCTTCTCCCGTAGGTCTGGGTCGATCGAGACGGGCAGCCCGTGGCGAGCCGCGACGGCCGCGGCCGTGTCGCTTGCTCGGGCCAGATCGCTCGAGAAGACGGCGACGAGCGACTCCGCGGCCAGCTCCTGCGCCAGCGCTTGCGACTGGGCGACACCAGTCGCATTGAGCGGGATGTCGGTGTGACCCTGGACACGCCGACCGAGATTCCAGTCGGTTTCACCGTGCCGTACCAGCAGGATCTGCGCCATCGGGTTACCGTACCCGCATGCCGATCGTGCAGGTCACGGCACTCCGCCAGCGTGTCGGTGTCGACATCGGCGCCGTCTCCCGTGCCCTCGTGCTCGCCGTCAGCAGAGAGCTCGGTGAGGATCCGTCCGGCACCTGGGTCACCTGGCAGACTCTCCCGCCGGGGGGATATCGAGAAGGCGAGGACGACGCGCCATCCGAGCAGCCGCCCGCGACACACCCACCGATCGTGCGGATCAACGCCTTCGAGGGGCGAGACCCGGATCTGATTGCGCGCATCCTCTCCTCGGTCGCGGGAGCGATCGTCCGGGAGCTCGGCCTCGAACCTGGCAATGCTGTCGTCGTCTGGGACGATCTGCAGCCGGGACGCCTCCACACCGGCGGCGGACTGCCCGGCACTTAGTGGTCGCCCCGGGGGATCCTGCCACGCTGCGCGTGGCTGCAAACGCATCGCAGGGCTTCGTCCTCGGTCGCCCCGGTACAACCCAGTATCGAGGCTCCCTGCGTCCTCGCCCTGCTCGGTTTTCGCCGGCGCACCACGAGAGTATCCCCCGGAGCGACCACTAGGATCTCTGCGTGGATCTCGGGCTCGGAGGCAAGGTCGCCATCGTCACCGGCTCGAGCCGGGGGATTGGCCGCGGGATAGCGACGCGACTCGTCGAGGAAGGAGCCGACGTTCTCCTCTGCGCGCGCGGTGCAGGCGACCTCGACGCAACTGTCGCGGCGCTCCCGGGGCCGGGACGCGGCGTGGGCGTCGTTGCCGATGTGACGACGTCCGAGGGAGCTGCGGTGGTTGCGGCAGCGGCCGTCGAGCACCTCGGGGGTCTTGACATCGTCGTCAACAGCGTCGGCGGCTCGGGCGCCCGATCGTTCGAGGCAATGGACGAGGACGACCTCCAGACCGTGCTCGGCAAGAACCTCCTTCCCGCGCTGAACGTTTCGCGCGCTGCGTTGCCCGCACTGCGCGAGCGCGGCGGCGGCGTGATCGGGATGGTCACCTCGCTCTGGGGACGGGAGGGAGGCGGCGCTCCGAGCTACAACATCGCAAAGGCAGCAGAGATCAGCCTCGCGAAGGCGATGGCGAACGATCTGGCGAAGGAAGGAATCCGTGTCTTCAGCATCGCACCCGGCTCGACGCTCTTCCCGGGTGGGAGCTGGGAGCGGCGGCTGCGCGACGACCCGGAAGGCATGGCAGCGTTCATCGAGCGCGAGCTCCCCTTCGGGCGTCTTGGCACGGTCGACGAGGTCGCCGATGTGATGACGTTCCTCGTCTCCCCTCGCGCGTCGTGGGTGGTCGGGACATGCGTGGCGGTTGACGGCGGGCAGTCGCGTTCGTTCTGAGTGCAGCGGCGATTTCGCCAGCCTGATCGAATCCGCGTAAGGAGCCCTGAGCCCTGAGGCCGACTACGCTGCAGAACGTGGAGACAACCGACCGACCGCCAGTGAGTTTCGAGAAGCGCATCCGCGGACAGGAGCGGATGCTGTCACCTCTGGCGGTGCGCTCGTTCGAGACGCGAGGACGCGAGGAGCCGGAGGAGCCGTGCAGCGTCCGAACACCGTTTCAGCGCGATCGTGACCGCCTCGTCCACTCCAAGCCGTTCCGGCGGCTGAAGGGGAAGACGCAGGTCTTCATCGACCCCCAGGGCGATCACTACCGCACCCGCATGACCCACACGCTCGAGACGACTGCGATCTCGCGTGTCGTCGCGCGGGCGCTGCGTCTCAACGAGGATCTCGTCGAGGCGATCGGCCTCGGGCACGACACCGGCCATACGCCTTTCGGCCACGCCGGCGAGCAGGCACTCGACGCTGCACTCAGTGCCGGGTTCGAACGTCGCTTCCGGCACAACGAGCAGTCGTGGCGGATAGCGCGGCGGCTCAACCTCACCCACGAGGTCCGCGATGGGATCCTGACGCACACGGGTGAGCAGGAGCCGGAGACGCTCGAGGGGAAGATCGTGCGCCTCGTCGACCGCGTCGCGTACATCAACCACGACATCGACGATGCGATTCGCTACGGCATCCTCAGCGAGTCCGACCTGCCGAGGGCCGAGATCGAGTTGCTCGGCGCGACCGGCACCGAACGGATCGATCGCCTCGTCCACGACCTCGTCGAGACCTCCGAGCAGGCAGGCACGATCCAGCAGAGCCCGGAAATCGGTGAGGCAATGTTGTCTCTCCGCGAGTTCATGTTCGAGCATGTCTATCTCGGACCGCAGGTCGGGCCCGAGCACGAGCGCGCGCGCAACGTTGTGCAGACGATCTTCGGCCGACTCGTGGAGGATCCCGATCTTCTGCCTCCGGGCGACGGTGATCTCGGTGAGCGAATCACCGATTACATTGCCGGCATGACCGACCGCTTCGCACTCTCCTATGCGGGGCACTAGTGGCGCGCATCAAGGATCAGAGTGTGCGAGAGGTCGTTGCTGCGGCGAATATCGTCGATGTCGTGAGCCTGCGTACCTCGTTGCGTAAGGCCTCGGGGACGCGCTACATGGGCCGCTGCCCGTTCCATGAGGAGCGGTCGGCGAGCTTCTCCGTCAACTCCGACTTGAACCTCTACCACTGCTTCGGCTGCGGTAAGGGGGGCGATGTCGTCACGTTCGTTCGCGAGACCGAAGGCCTCGACTTCGTCGGCGCGATCGAATGGCTCGCCGAGCGGTTCCGCGTCTCGCTCGAGTACGAGGAGAGCTCGCCGCAGGCAGACGACGCCCGGCGGAAGCGCGAGCGCCTCTTCGCCGTCCTCGACCAGGCGGCCGCGTTCTTCGAGCGCCATCTCTGGGAGGGCGCCGACGGCGAGCCCGTGCGCGCGTATCTCGAGAGCCGGGGGCTCGGCGAGGCGGTCTCGAAGGAGTTCCGTCTCGGACTCTCCCCGGGAGACGGTCTTGCCCTCAAGGCGCGCGAGAAGGGGTTCACCGCCGACGAGCTACGTGCCGCAGGCCTCACGAACCAGCGCGGGCGAGATTACTTCCCGCCGCGACTGATGTTCCCGCTCGCAGATGCCCGAGGGCGGATCGTCGGCTTTCAGGCGCGCAAGCTTCATGACGACGATCCCCTCAAGGGCAAATACGTCAACTCGCCCGAGAGCGACCTCTTCAAGAAGAGCCACATCCTCTACGGCCTGCATCTCGCGCGACCGGCGATCGCCAAGCAGGACAGGGCCGTCGTCGTCGAGGGTAATACCGACGTGATCGCGCTGCGGCAGGCCGGGTTCGAGCCGGTCGTCGCGTCCATGGGAACTGCGCTGACGGAACAGCACGTGAAGGAGCTCGCGCGCCTGACGAAGCGGCTCTACCTCTGCTTCGACTCGGATGCAGCCGGCGAGGAGGCGACCCTCCGCGGTATGGAACGCGCACAGGAGCAGGGGTTCGAGATCCGGGTCGTCACCTTGCCACCGGGCCAGGATCCGGCCGATGCGCCCGATGGCTTCGAACAACGGCTCGGGCAGGCGGAGAGCTACCTGCACTACCGCGTCAGGCTCGAGCTCGACCGAGCCTCCGATCGGCAGGAGGGTTTTGTGCGTTCGCGAGAGATCCTCGCGAAGGCGGAGGATTCACCGGAGCGCCAGGAAGCATTACGGCTCGTGGCCGATCGACTCGACCTGCCCCGAGAGACGCTGTCAGGGATCGCACCTGCCCGCGGAACCTCGAGCGGCGGAACGTCTGCCCACCCGACGAAGCTTCTGGATGCTGGTGTCAGGCTCGAGCGCGAGACGCTGGCGGCGGTCGTTGCCTATCCCGAGCTCGTCGACTCTCTCGCCGGACTTGCGGCAGAACACTTCGAGCTCGAAGACCACCGACGCATGCGAGCCTCCCTTGTCGCCAGGGTGCCCCCCGATGCAGACCTCGTGCCGCTCTTCGCGGAGCTCGACGCGACCGCATCGACCGAGGGAATTACCCGGCAGACGGGTACCGAGATGCTGCTGCGCCTGCGTGAGAAGAAACTCCGGAGAGACCTTCAGGGCGAGACCGACCTGGCGCGGGCGACCGAGCTACAGGCGCATCTCGCAAAGGTGAGGCAGGCACTGACCGAGCTCTCCTAGCGCCTACGGAGTCGGGTCGGTCGGAACGCGGGGCCTCACCTCTGGTCGCGCCGGTGGCTCCTGATGGACGAATAGCCCGAGCACGACGCGCCGAACCTGCTGCGAGAGCTTCTCGTCGGTCGGCGGGCCTGGATGCGACCAGGCTGCGGCAACCTCTGCACCGAGAAGGAGCGCCGACGCAGCGAGGTAGACCGAGTAGAGAAACACGAGAGCAGACGTCAGCGACGCGTAGACGACGCTGATGCTGAGGCTCTTCACGCGCTCGAAGATCATTCCCGAGACGAGCGAGATCGAGAGCAGGAGCAGAGCCGTGATGATCGCGCCCGCGAGAGCGTCGCCGATGCGGAGTCGGCGTGCCGGCACGAAGCGGTAGAGGAGCAGGACGACGGCTGTCGTGATGAGGAGCGGTGCCCCCGTGCGCACACCTTGCTCGACCAGGCCGCCGTCGAGGCCCAGCGCATCGAGCGGCTGCTGAATCCAGCCGAACACAACGGCCTGGGCGAGGTTGAGAAACACGACGACGAGCACGAGGGCAGCGGCGCCCACGATCAGGATCACGTCGACGAGCTTGCCGCGCACGGCCGGGCGACCGCGCGGAACGCGCATGGCAACCTCGAGGCCGGCTCGAAGCGCCGCCATCATCCCGGTAGCCGCCCAGGCGAAGACGAGCAGGCTGACGAGTCCGAGAGCGGTCGCGGGCGAGGCCAGCTTCTCGATCTGGCGGGTGACGTTTGCGTTGCCGCTCTCGGAGAGCGGGAACGCGTCCACGATTTCCGCGATCACCTGGTTCTTGAGGCTGTCGTTGCGCAGGACGATGCCGAAGATGGCGACGAGGATGATCGAGAGTGGGACGAGGGAGAAGAGCACGCGGTACGCGATGCCAGCTGCATGCTGGCCGCAGCGATCGGCGAAAAACCCGTCGATCGCCTGGGGAATCACGCGGAAGAGCGTCCGCAACAGATCGAGTGGCCAGCGCACGACCCGCAACGGCCACGGGGCGGAGTTGCGCACAGTAGGAGCCTCGTCCATCAGCCAAGTCTAGGCGCCGTCCCGGGACAGCACGCCCATGCGCTGGGTACACTTCCGGCCGCGCTTCCTTCCCCGGTAGCTCAATTGGCAGAGCGATCGGCTGTTAACCGATAGGTTGTTGGTTCGAGTCCAACCCGGGGAGCTCTCGACGGCAGTCTTTGTGAGCCGCGCGTGCGCGCGAAACGGCACACTACGACAATGCCGGTGGATCGCGAGTCGTTCTTCCAGATCATGAGCGCGTTCCCGACCGGCGTCGCGATCGTGACGACGCTCGAGGCCGACGGGACGCCGCGGGGCCTGACGACGAACGCAGTGACGAGCGTTTCCGCCGACCCGCCGATCCTTCTCATCTGCATCGATCGCGATTCGCGGACGCTGCCGGCCCTGCGGGAGAGTCGACGGTTCGTCGTCAACTTCATGCGCGACGATCACGCTGAGATCTGTGAGCTCTTTGCCTCGAAGGCCGAGGACAAGTTCGCCGCTGTCGCCTGGACTCCGGGGCTCGAAGGTGTACCCGTGCTCCATGAGGGCGCAATAGCGCACGCAGAGTGCATCACGCTCGAGGAGCTCGAGATCGGCGACCACGTGGTGGTGACGGGGCGGGTGGAAGCGGGCTCGGGGCCCAGCGCGGACGACGTTCCGATCGTGTGGTTTCGGCGCGGCTTCGCGAGCGCACCCGTGCCGCCGCAGCCGCTGTAAGCCTTACGTTAGGTGGCTTCAGTCCGGCAGCCTCGTTGCCGACACAGAGATGTATGCGTCGCCTGCTTGTCAGCGCCGTCGCGGTTCTCGTGGCCTTCGTTCTCTCGGGCCCCGCCGCGGCAGCAACGAGTTCCAGCGTCGCCGCCCTCCAGGTGGCGCTCGCTGCCCACGGCCACTACCCGGCCGCCGTCGACGGTGTCGACGGCCCTCTGACGAGGACAGGGCTCACGCGCTTCCAGGAACGCGTCGGTGTTCCGGCCAACGGTCGACTCGAGCGGAGGACTCGCGTTGCGCTCGGGACCCTCGGGAGCCCCTTGCTCGGACAGCGTGAGCTCGGTATCGGCGCGGTCGGCTGGGACGTCTCGTCGCTCGAGTTCAAGCTGATCCCGTTCGGCCTCAGCCCGAAGGCCGTTGACGGCCAGTTCACGGCTGCCACGGCGAAGGCTCTTGCGCGCCTGCAGGCAGCTCGCTCGCTGCCTGCGGACGGTATCGCCGGATCGCAGACGTATCGGGCGCTCGCGGGCGGCGGCGCGGGCGCATTCAGCCCGCCCGTTCAGGCGCCCACATATGTGGTTCGTTTGGGCGACAGCTTCTACTCGATCGCGGCCAGCCTCGGCATCAGCCCTCTCATCCTTGCACAGGAAAACCGGTTGAAGTTGACCACGGTAATCGTCCCCGGCCTGAAGCTTTCCTTACCGACCGGAGCGAAGGTGCCGCAGCCCGGCTCCCCCGCTGTCTCGCTTCCCGCGGGCGCAACGCGGGACGCCGTGAGGACGTCGCTCGACCGCTGGTCGGCCGTCTACGGTGTCGATCCGAAGCTTTCGCGCGCGACTGCGTGGATGGAGTCAGGCTTCCGACAGGATGTCGTGTCCAGCGTCGGTGCCGTCGGCGTCATGCAGCTCCTGCCCGGAACCTGGGAGTGGGTCGAGCAGGGTCTGCTCGGCACAACGACGCCACGGACGTACGACGGAAACGTGCGCGTGGGTGTGCGGTATCTCCGTTGGCTGCTCGACCAGTTCAACGGAAACACGCGTCTCGCGCTCGCCGGCTACTACCAGGGCGCCCAGGCCGTACGCGACCGCGGACTCTTCGAGGACACGAAGCGGTACGTCGCGATCATCCTGAAGTTGTACGGCACGGTCTAGCCGTCCACTGTTCTCACTCACGAGCGCCCCGGAATCCTCGAGAGCAGTCGCTCCATGATCGGCGGCTTCGTCAGCTCCTTCGCTACGAGGTACCCCGAGCCCGCGCCGAGACCCGGGCCGGGATGGGTGCTCGCGCCGATGTGCCAGAGGCTGGCGACCGCCGTCTCGTGGCCGGGTGCCGCAGTGAGGGGTCGCCAGAGGAGGTTCTGGTCGAGCGCACACGAGCCGCCGTAGATGTCGCCGTGGACGAGATTCATGTTCAGAGACTCGATGTCAGTGGGGGAGAGGACAACGCGACCGAGCGTGGCCTTGTCGAGGTTGGTGATCGAGTCGCCGAGCCGGGAGACGATCCGATCGGCGTACGCCTCGCGCAGTTCCTCCGTCCAGGCTCCGTCCCCGACGTCGAGATCGCCCGCTGCATCACCCTTCACCTTCCCCGCTGGGAGCTCCTGCAGCTGCAGCCAGAGGATCGACTTTCCGGCGGGGGCTCGTGATGGGTCGAGGGCGACCGGCTGGCCGCAGACGATCGTTGCCTCGGCAGGAAGGAGCCCGCGCTCCGCTTCGTTGACCGCACGCGACACGCCATCGAGCCCCGAGGTGACATGTACGATCGGGCAGCGGCCGAGTCGCTCGCTGTCGGCGCCCGTCCACTGCGGCGGCTCGTCCAGTGCAAGGTGAATCTGCATCTCCGCACGGCCGTAGCGGTAGCGCGCGGCAGCGGCGGTGAGAGTCGCCGGAACGTCCGTCCCGCCGAGCAGCGAGCCGTAGAGCTGGGTCGGTGTCACACTTGCGACCACGGCCCGCGTCGCAGCAAGCACCTCGCCGTCGGCGAGGCGAACGCCGGTGGCGCGTCCGTTCGCAACGAGGATCCGCTTGACGTCGGACTCGAGCCGCACTTCGCTGCCTGCGTCCGTGACGATGCCCGCCAGCGCGTCGACGAGACGCACGCCTCCGCCCTCGGGCACGGGCATGCCTCCGAGCTGCAGCGCGGCACCGATGACCTGCGTCATGAACCCCGAGGTCGCCTGATCGGGGCCGAGGCCCGTGTGGAGCACCCACGGTGCCAGGACGCCGTGGGCAGCCTCCGACTCGAACGTGCTTGTGACCCAGTCGCGGCAGCTCACGAGCGTGTTCCCGGAGAACTCGAGCAGCCCGCGCCGACCGAGTCGGCG
>JANOFZ010000382.1:0-14454 GCA_031413935.1 Thermoleophilia bacterium
GGCTCGAGACAAGGCGCCAGGCCGATGTGAACAGCGGGTGAGGCTGAAAGCCTCACCCCACTCAACCCGACAGGTCAGCCGCGCTCGTAGTACCGCTTGCGCTCCCAGTCGGTGACGAACGCGTCGTACAGGCCCTGCTCCGTCCGCGCGTAGTTGAGGTAGTGGTCGACGACCTGATCGCCGAACGCGCCCCGCGCCATCGTGCCGCCCTCGAGCGCTGCGATAGCCGCACCCATCGTCGACGGGAACCGAGCGGCATCCGACTCGTAGGCGTTCCCCGAGAGACCGGGCGACAGCTCGAGCTCGTGCTCGATCCCGTACAGCCCCGCCGCGATCACCGCTGCGAACGCCAGGTACGGATTCGCGTCGCCGCCCGGGATGCGCGTCTCCGCGCGACGCGCCGCCCCGTGCCCGACCACGCGGAACCCGCACGTGCGGTTGTCGTTCCCCCATGCAAGCGTCGTCGGTGCCCACGAGCCCGCCGCGAACCGCTTGTAGGAGTTGATCGTCGGCGCGAGGAAGACAGCGAGCTCCTCGAAGCACGCGATCTGCCCGGCGAGCCAGCGCGAGAACATCGTCTCGTCGGTCGCGAAGCACGGCGTGCCGTCACGCCAGAGGGATGAGTGAATGTGGCACGAGTTGCCGATCCAATCCTGGAACGGCTTCGCCATGAAGGTGATCGAGCAACCGTTGAGGAACGCGATCTCCTTGGCACCGTTCTTGTAGATGACGTGGTTGTCGGCCATCGTCAATGCGTCGGAGAAGCGGAAGTTGATCTCCTGTTGGCCCGGCCACGCCTCGCCCTTCGACGTCTCCACGCGCATACCGGCAGCGTGCATCCCGTTCCGGATCTGCCGCAGGAATGCCTCGTCGTAGGTCGTGGCAAGGATGTGGTAGTCGAGGATGTACGGCACCGAGGGCGTCAGGCCGGAGTACTCCTTGGCGTGCGCCTCCTCGAAGGTCTCACGGAGGAGATAGAACTCGAGCTCGCTGCCCATCATCGGTGTCAGGCCGAGCGCCGCCGCCCTGTCCATCTGGGCCTTCAACACCTGCCGTGGGGACGGGGCAACGGGTGACCCGTCATGGAAGTGCACGTCGCCGAGCACGAGTGCTGTCGCCTCGAGCCAGGGGATCTTGCGCAGCGTCCCCATGTCGGGCCGCACGTCGAAGTCGCCGTACCCCTGCTCCCAGCTCGCGAGCGCGTACCCCGGCACGGGCTCCATCTCCATCTCCAGGGCGAGCAGGTAGTTGCATCCCTCCACCCCGTGCCCGGCGTCCATCTCGTCCATGAAGAACTCGGCATGGAGGCGCTTGCCCATCAGGCGCCCCTGCATGTCCGTGAATGCGACGACGACGGTGTCGATCGCTCCGCTCTCTACCTCAGCGCGCAGTTCCTCGAGAGTCAACATCGGGGCATCCTATTCCGTCCGGGCGCCGGAGGATACTGCCACCATCAACGTGCTCTCCCGAACGAGTAGTGACAGGGGCTTGACAACGCCCGTGTCCGTGCGGGTGAATACACCACTGGCAGGTCCGTTTCGGAGACGGCGGCCGGTCTGGTCATCAACGAGGGAGGCGGCGGCATGAGCGAGACACCTGCACCAGCACCCGGTGCAATTCACACGTCGGAGGACGAACAGATCCTTCACAAGATGGGATACGCCCAGGAGCTCTTCCGGGCCATGGGCGGGTTTCAGAACTTCGCGATCAGTTTCACGATCATCTCGATCCTCGCCGGATGTCTCACGTCGTACTACATCGCCTTTCTGCAGGGTGGCCCGATCGCAGTGACCTGGGGGTGGCTGCTCGTCGGGCTCATGAGCACGATCGTCGCTCTCTCGATGGCCGAGATCGCATCGGCGTATCCCACCGCTGGTGGCCTCTATTACTGGGCCTCGAAGCTCGGCAGTCCGGCGTGGGGCTGGTTCACTGGCTGGTTCAACCTGATCGGCCAGATCGCCGTCACCGCGGCGATCGGGTATGGACTCGCGACATTCGGCACGGTACTCCTCAACTACTGGTTCTCGTATCCGAACACGAAGGAGTACATCTACCTGCTCTACGCGATCGTGCTCCTGGCGGCGCTCGTGCTCAATCTCCTGAACGTCAAGATCACGTCAATGCTGAACACGATCTCGGCGTACTGGCACATCATCGGCGTGATCATCATCGTCGGGGCGCTGGTAGTGGTTCCGGACAACCACCAGTCGCTCGGGTATGTCTTCACGGACACGATTAACGAGACCGGCTTCGGCGGCGGCGGCAGCACCTTTGCGACGCCGATGTTCTGGTACGTCTTCGCCACGGGTCTCGCGATGGCGCAGTACACGATCACCGGCTATGACGCCTCGGCCCACATGGCAGAGGAGACGCACGGAGCCTCACGAATGGCGGCCATCGGCATGGTCTCGGCGGTCGTCGTCTCGGTCATCGTCGGCTTCATCCTGCTCGTCGCGATCACCTTCGCGATCCCGGACACGGCTGGTGCGATCGAGAACTTCGGGATCATCATCCCGTGGATCTGGACGGAATCGATGAGCCAGAACTGGTCGGAGGCGCTGCTCTTCATCGTCGTCGTGGCACAGTTCTTCTGCCTCACGGCATCGACGACGTCCGCGTCTCGGATGCTGTTCGCGTTCTCGCGCGACCGCGCGGTTCCCGGTCACGCGATCTGGCGGAAGGTCGGCCGCAACCGCGTGCCGCACTTTGCCGTGACCGCGATCTGCGTCAGCGCCGCCATCATCATGCTGCCGGCGATCAAGAACTACCTGGTCGGCTACTACGTCGGCACCGGAATCGCCGTCGTCGGCCTGTATATCGCCTTCATCCTCCCGGTCATCCTGCGCTTCCGTCAGGGAGACAACTTCGAGCACGGCGCCTGGAGCCTCGGGAAAAAGTACAAGTGGCTGAACATGATCGCGATCATCTGGGTGGGCTTCATCTGCGTGGTGTTCTTCCTGCCCCCGTACAAGGTGAGCATCCCTGGCCAGGAAGGCTGGTCGTGGGACTACGTGAACTACGCCCCGGCGCTCGTGGCCGCTGCGTTCGCCCTCTTCGGCGGCTGGTGGGTCCTGTCCGCGAAGAACTGGTTCAAGGGACCGGTTCGGATGGGCACCGAGGAAGAGCTCGAACTCCTCGAGGAGAAGGGGTCAGGCGACTTCGACCTTCCTGCTGACACGTCGTACAGCAACTAGCGCGGCGGCGAGAGCCGAGCGCTGCGAGGGGCGCCGCAAGGCGCCCCTCGTGCGTTCCGGGCTATCCCACCCACGCACCACCGTTCTGATCGACTGCCTGCCCCGTGACGCCGCGGGCGTCCGGCGACAATAGCCACGCGACGGTTCCCGCGATGTCGTCCGGCTGGGACATGCGACCGAGCGGCACCGCCTGCATCGCGGCGCGATAGGCATCTTCGCGCGTGCCTCCCGTCGTCGCGGCGATGCCGTCGAGCCCCTGCCAGGCCATGTCCGTATCGACCCATCCGGGACAGATCGCGTTGACCTGGATGTTGTCCTCGCCGAGCTCGGCGGCGAACGAGCGTACGAGGCCGAGCAACCCCGCTTTCGAGGCGCTGTAGCCCGTATACGCGGGCACGGCGATTCGGGCCAGGATCGACGAGAGAACCACGAGGTGCCTCGCCTCGGGGCCAGGCGCAAGGTGGTCGAGCGCCGCGCGACAGCAGTAGTAGGTGCCGTTCAGGTTCGTCGCGACGAGATCGTCGAACCGGTCTGCCTTCGCGTCGCCGCCGTTCGAGCCTCCGAGGCCGCTGCAGGCCACGAGAGCAGCGATCGGCCCGAGGTGGTCAGCTGCTTGCGCGAACGCCTTCTCCACCTTGCCGCGGTCACGAATGTCGCACACGGCGACGTGCGTCGGCTGCTCGATCGTCGCCGCGACGACCTCGAGCCGGTCGCGATCGCGTGCAAGGAGCGTCACCGACGCCCCGTCGCGCCCGAGGCGTCGAGCGATCGCGCGACCGATTCCCGTCCCCGCTCCCGTGACAACGATGTGCTTTCCGGTCATCTCTACCCCAGACGTTCGCAATTTGCGGGAAGGTCGTGCTCCGCGGCCCTTGATCCCGGTGCCACCGGCAGCATAGATTCCCCTCTGCGCCGAGCACGGGACGCCAGAGGACGAAGCCTCGCCGGGAGGCTGTACGCGGAAGCGGAAGGTCAGCCGGCAAGGTGGACGAAAGCGGCCCGGCTCGGCGAATGCACGTGCCGATTCTTGTTAGAGCACGCAACGCGAATCGCAAATTCGTGTGCCGCTCAAAGAAAAGTATGCAATTTGCGTGTTTCTCGATCCCGGCGCACTTGACCTGGCCTTCACCACCCTCTAAGTTGGTGATTGCACCGAGGTAGGAGCACCTGAGGTTGATGGTCTCCTGATCGGCACTCGCTTCGGCGAAGGTCAGTCAGGAAGCCGGACGAAGGAGCCACCGCCCCGGTGCATTTTTTTGTGCGCGGATAGCCGGGATGCGCCGATGCGCCCGCTCTCGAGCGCGAATGAGCGACGAAATCGTATTCAATGCAGTTTGCGATAATCCGATCCGTGAGGCACTTGACGGACTGAACTCCACCCCCTAGATTCACGTCTGCACCGAGAACGGAGCGCCGGAGGTTGATGGCTCCCCAGTCGGCACTCGCTTCGGCGAGGGTCAACGGGGGAACCGGACGAAGGAGCCACCGACTCGGTGCTTTTTCTTTGGTCCGGCCGAGCCAGTTGAGCGCGTATGCTCGACGCCATGCGCCGTCTCCTCATCGTCGTCAGCATCACGGTCTTCACGGACACGATGCTCTTTTCGGCGATCGTGCCGTTGATACCCGTCCTGACCGACACGTACGAGTTGTCGAAGCTGGAAGCCGGGATCCTCGTCGCCTCCTACGGCGCGGGAGCGGTGATAGCCGGCATTCCCTCCGGGCTTCTCGCGTCGCGGATCGGGCCGAAGCGCACCGTCATCATCGGACTGATCGTGCTGGCGATCGCGACGCTCGCGTTCTCCCTCGGCTCTTCAGCCTTCGAGCTGGGCGCAGCCCGCTTCATCCAGGGGATCGCGAGCGCGGTCACGTGGTCCGGCGCCCTCGCCTGGCTCACGCTCACGACTCCGCGAGAGCAGCGCGGGAAGATGCTCGGCATCGTCTTCAGCTTTGCCGTGCTCGGCTTCATCGTCGGCCCGGCCGTCGGTGCGATCGCGGAGCTCGGCTCGGCTCGAGGGACATTCATCACGATCGCGCTGATCACGCTTGCCGTTGCCGCGCTCGCGGCGTCGTTTCCGGCCGGACGTGCCGACACACGGCATCCGCGTGCGCTTCGCCGGACGGTGCGTAATGCGAGCTTCCTCTCGGCCATCTGGCTCACCGTCGTTCCTGCCCTCACGCTCGGCGTCGTCGATCTGCTCGTTCCCCTCGCGCTTGACGACGCGGACTGGGGCACGGTTGCGATCGCCGCAACGTTCATCGTCGCGGCGCTCATCGAGGTCGCCCTCGCGCCCGCCATCGGCGGCTTCAGCGACCGCCGCGGGCGCCTCGCACCGATCCGGGCGGGACTGGTTCTCCTCCTTGTCGCGGCGGTGGGCTTTGCGGCCGTGACCTCTCCGACTCTCATCGCCGTTTTGGTCACGGGGGCCTCGATCTCGGCGAGCCTGATCTACACGCCGAGTACCGCACTCATCTCCGATCGCGCCGAGGCGAGCGAGATTCCGCAGGCCCTCGCCTTCGGCTTCATGAACACCTCTTGGGCCGCGGGAGTGATGATCGGCCCCGCCCTCGGGGGAGCGCTTGCCGGTGCCCTGGGCGATCCCGCTCCCTACATCCTCAGCGGTGTGCTCGCACTCGGGACGCTCTTCTTCGTCAGCCGCCCGGGCTTCATGGCGCAACCCGCCACGCACTCGCTCCCGGGCTGACGCTCCCCAGGAGCAACCGCGCCGCCGCCGAGGATGAGCGCGAGGTCGAAAGAGGTGTGATTGCCCACCCCGAGGAGCGGAAGGATGAGGCGGCCTATGCTGTCAGGAGCGGCCGAGGAGCCGACCGAGCCACGATCCCGAGGGTTCGTCCTGCGGGACGACCTGTGGTTGCTCCCGGCTCACCATGGCCGGTGCGATCGCCGGGGCGCCCGCGTCACCGTCCCCCGCCTGGCGCCTTCGCATCCGCTCGAAGTCACCGCGGAGCGCCGCGCGCATCTCGTCCTTGTGGCTCTGCTCTTCCACGCGATCTGGTTCCGCGCCTGCCCTCGATCTCCTTCCCTACAGGGGTCGCCGTGAGCGCGAGCGCCAGGTCATCGCAGCGAGACCACCGAGGACGAGCGTCGGGACAACCGTCAGGAAGCGGTAGATCAGCACGGCTGCGACGACGCCCGCGTTCGCTCCGCCGAATGCGACGAGCGCAGTCGTGAGACCGAGCTCGACGATCCCGAATCCGCCGGGCGTGATCGGGATCGCGCCGATGATCCGCACGAGCGACCAGGCGGCGAAAACCTCGATCACATCGACCTCCGAGGCCGGAACCCCCACGGCGCGCAGGCTGAGTACGAGCAGCAGGAACACCGTCAGGCTGCCGGCGAGGGTCGCAAGCGTCAACACATGCCAGCGACGCGCGAGCAGGTCGACCACCTCGCCGCGAAAGCGCACGAAGCTCAGGCCGCTGAACGACACCGGGCCGCGACGAATGCGCGCCTTGACCCAGGAGACGAAGCTCGCCACGGCATCGCCTACCTCCTTCGCCAGGCTCTCGGAGTACAGCACCAGAGCGAGCAATGCGACCACGACACCTAGGACGACGACGCCGACGAACGCCGCAGTGCCGAGCAACGCGGTCTCGCCGCCGTTCGCCTTCAGCAGGAAGAGCGCGAAGACCGGAAAGACGAGGTTCGCGAGCTGATTCCACACACCGGTCAGCGTGATCGCACGCGTCACATCGCGCGTCGAATACCCCCAGCCCCGGAGCATCCCCCACGACCCCGCCATTCCGACCGCCGCGCCGCCGGGGGCGACGATCGAAAGCGCCGTGGAGGCCTGGGTCATCGAAAGCGCTCGGCGGAAGCCGAGGCCCGGAAGCGTGACCATCCACGGCGGCGCGAACGTGGCGAGGTTGAGCACCGTCGCGGCGGCCAGAACCACGATCCACTCCCAGGTGAGCGTGGTAACAACGTCCCAGACGTCGCGGTAGTCCGCAATCTTCGGGAGGACGAGGGCGAAGGTGACGACAACGATCGCGACGCCTGCACCGGCAAATGCATAGCGCTTCCAGCCCGATCGCAACTTCCTACGGAACTCGGGTGCACCGTCCGGCGTCTCGACGCTGCTCACGGCGCCACGGTAGTCAATTGCCTCCGACGCCGCTGATATCGTCGGCCGTCATGGAGATGATGGGGAACGAGACGATGATCTGGGAGGGCCACCCCACGTGGCGGGCAATGCTCTCCTTCCACATCAAGTGGTTCGCGATCACGCTGGTTGCGTTCGGCCTCTTGTTGCTCGTCCGCAACATCGGGCTCGACCTGTCGTATCCGGTGATCGTTGCCATCCTCATCGCCGGGATCGTCGTCACCATCTTCTCGGGCTGGGTGCAACGGTTCTTCACGCAGTACACGATCACCTCGAAGCGCCTCAATATCCGCAGTGGGATTCTCTCCAAGACCGAGAGTTCCACCAACGTCGATCGCATTCAGAACATCACCGTGAAGCAGTCTCCGATCGATCGGGTCATGAAGGTCGGCTCGATCGACTTCGACACAGCAGGCGACAACGTGGCCGATCGATTCAGCTTCATCGGAGTCAACAACCCGCAGGAGCTTCGCGAGCGCATCATGCACGCCCGCGACGACGAGAAGGTCTCGGGTCAACACGACGGCCAGGGCGGGCTCGCCTGACTACGTGACGCTCGGAGCGGCTAGCATTGCCGCAATGCCTCTCGCGATCAGCTTCCTCTTCATCCTGCCGTTCATAATCCTCGGCGTTCTCCTGCTCGCAATGGGCGTGCTGTATCTCCTCGCGCGCATCCAGAACGGCCGCTTCCTCCGGCCGATCGTGACGCTGCTCTCGAAGATCCCGTTCATGCGACGCTGGTTCCAGAAGATGTCGGTCGCCGCCTACGAGCGCTCGAATCCCGAGCTCGCGGGCGCGATCAAGAAGATGCAGACCTTTGGAGAGATCAAGACGCCGGAACAGGCGCAGCGGGCGCTCGCAGTCATGACGCCCGCGGAGAAGAAGGCCTACGTCGCAATGGTCGGGGAGCAGGGCGCAATGCCGGAGCCGGTCAACCGCGATCAGCGGCGCCGCCAGGAACGCGGCGCGCAGGGCATGATCGTGCAGCAGCGCCCCGGCTCGAGCGGCCGCAAGGGCAAGAAGAAGTGAAGAACAGCGCGGGGAGAGACTTCAACTCCTCGCTGCTCGGAGAACGCCAGGCTGACTGAAGTCTCTACCCGCTGAACTCTGGGGGGAGGCTTCAGCCTCTCCTCTGGGTTACTCGCGCGAGTCGAAGGCGAGACCCCCGCAGTCGGGGGCCTCGCTCCGAGCTACAACCCTTCCCTACAGAGCGACGACGTTCGTCGCCTCCGGGCCCTTTTCACCCTCGCGGGCGTCGTACTCGACCTTCGCGTTCTCGGCGAGCGTCTTGAACCCGTCGCCGGCGATGTTGCTGTGGTGCACGAAGAGGTCCTTGCCTCCCTCGTCCGGCGCGATGAAGCCGTAGCCCTTCGCATCGTTGAACCACTTCACGGTTCCTGTTGCCATGAATCAAACACCTCCTCTCACCCAGTGTCGAACGGGTGAAGGAAGCATCGTGTGACCTCCGGAACCGCGCTCTGATTTCGCGCCAAAGGGTACCCAATCGCGAACGCTGCTCGTCGCCCTTTCGTGCTCCGATTCGTATCATCGGTTCCTCGTGACCGCACAGATGGATCCGAGCTGGCTGGACGCTGTCGGTGACGAGCTCGAGACGTCCGGCATGCGGAGCCTGCGCAGGTTCCTTCGCGCGGAGGTGGATGCGGGACGCGGGTTCTATCCACCCGCTCCGCTCGTCTTCAACGCCCTTCGGCTGACGCCGCTCCCGAGCGTGCGCGTCGCGATTCTCGGCCAGGATCCCTACCACGGCTCCGGTCAGGCGATGGGACTTTCGTTCTCGGTTCCGCCCGGAGTCGCGCAGCCGCCGTCGCTGCGAAACATCTTCGCTGAGCTGTCGAGCGACCTCGGGCTTCCCACGCCGACGACGGGTGATCTCACGCCCTGGGCGGAGAGCGGTGTGCTGCTCCTGAACAGCGTTCTCACCGTCGCACCCCGCTCACCCGCTTCGCATGCCGGAAAGGGCTGGGAGCGATTCACGGATCGCGTGATCGCAGAACTGTCCGACCGGCGCGATGGGATCGTCTTCCTCCTCTGGGGACGCTACGCGCAGCAGAAAGGTGCGATCGTCGACACCGCCCGTCACCACGTCCTCACCGCGGCGCACCCGTCGCCATTCTCGGCCCACAACGGCTTCTTCGGGTGCCGACACTTCTCGCGCGCGAACGCGCTTCTTGCGGACGGCGGGATACCGGAGGTGGACTGGCAGCTTTAGAACCCGAATCAAAATGAGACTTGCGCCGCCGGAACGCGCTGGGCGGCACGCTGCTTCGTCCTCGGTCGCACCCGTACAGCCAAGTAGGGGAGCTCCCTGCGTCCTCGCGCTGCTCGGTTTTCGCTCGCCCGAACAGCACCGTGTTCCCCGGACGACGCACTAGGGTGAGGTCAGCTCCAGGGAAGCGCCAAGCCGGTGAAAAGCGGGCGGGCCACCGCCTCGCCGCGCTGGTCGCAGACAACGGCGTAGGCGTCGTTCAATGTCGGCGGGCGCCCCGGGGTGTGACCGTCCGATGCCGCGAGCGCGACGTAGCCCGCATCGAGAAGCCTCCACACCGTCCGCTCCGCGGTGGCGCCGTGCCTCCCGAGGAATGAGGGTGCGTTGACGCAGAGAAGCCAGCCGCGCTCCACCATCGAACCGACGCACTCCGGATCCTCCGCGACTGCGCGGCAGCGCTCCGGGTGCGCCAGCACCGGCACGAGGCCGGCGGCCTCGACGACGTGTCCGGCCTCCGCAACGATCCCGATCGCATCGTCGAGCTCGACCCAGAAGCCGGGGAACTCGATCAGGACGCCCCTCGTTCCCTCCAGCGCATACGCCTCCACGTCCTCCGGCACGACCTCCGTCGGGTAGACCTCCCAACCTCGGCGAAGGTCGAGACCCCACGCCGCAACCTCCCTCTGCATCACGGGCAGTGCCGCAGCGTACAACGAATCCCGTTCGGGTGTTCTCGGGAACATGTCCCACGGCGCGTGCGCGTGAGGCGTCGCGAACAGCACGTCCGTCCCCGCCTCGAACGCCATCCGGCAGAGCGCGAGCCCATCCTCGATCGCGTACGCCCCGTCGTCGCCCGACGGCACGACATGGGAGTGAACGTCGACGAACCCCTGCATCGTCCGCTCAGCAGCCCAACGACGCGACGAACGCGCGGATGCGGTCGACGGCCTGCTCGAGGTTCTCGAGCGAGGAGGCGTAGGAGACGCGCAGGTGGTCGGTCGCGTGGATGCCGAAGGCGCTCCCCGCGAGCAGCGCGACGCCCGCCTCGACGAGCAGCCGCTCTGCGACGGCGTCGGCGTCGAGTGGAAGCCGTGAGACGTTCGGGAACGCGTAGAACGCACCACCGGGCTCGATACAGCTGATTCCGGGAATCGTATTCAGCGCCGGCACGAGGTAGTCGCGACGGCGGCGGAATTCGGCCACCATTTCGACGACCGCGTCCTGCGGCCCCTCGAGTGCGGCGACGCCGGCGAGTTGGACGAACGGCGGCACACACGACGTCGAGTTGACGATCAGCCGGGTCAGCGGGTCGACGAGATCTGCGGGAACAGCGGCATACCCGAGCCGCCAGCCCGTCATCGAGAACGTCTTCGAGAACCCGTCGAGGAGAATCGTCCGGTCGAGCATCCCCGGCAGCGCGGCAATCGACGGCGCGTCGACGTCGTACGTGATCCGGGAGTACACCTCGTCGGTCAGCACCCACGCCGGCGTGCTCTCGATCGCCGCGGCCGCCTGTTCGAGGTCGGCGAGCGGGATCACGCCTCCGGTCGGATTCTGGGGCGCGTTCAGGATCACGAGCTTCGTCCGCTCGCTGAGGAGGCTCTCGAGCTCGGCGGGATCGAAGCTGAAGCCTCGTTCCTCTCGCAGCGGAAGCGGCACGGGCGTCGCGCCCGCGAACCGAACGGCGGACTCGTAGATCGGGAAGCCAGGATCGGGGTAGATAACCTCATCGCCGGGCCCACACGTGGCGAGCACGGTGAAGAAGAGGAACGGTTTGGCGCCGTTCGCAACGAGCACGTGCAGCGGATCGACGGGTATGCCGCGTGACCACGCGAGAGACGCCGCTGCGGCTTCCCGCAGAACCGGAAGACCGGCCGTCTGGCAGTAGTGGGTCTCCCCCGCTCTGATCGCTGCGATCCCCGCTTCCGCGACATGCGCGGGAGTTTCGAAGTCGGGCTCCCCGATCTCGAGATGGATCACGTCGAGCCCCTCCGCCTCGAGCGCCCGCGCACGAGCGAGGACGGCGAACGCTCCTTCGGTGCCGAGGCGCGCAACCGCGCCGGTGACGGTGGCCCTCCGCATCTCTTGACTCTACGTGGTTGACTGGCGTGGTGGACGCGGCAAACGCCAGGCGGACGACGAGGAACGGCCGAATCGCGATTCTCGGCGCTGCCGTAGCCTGGTCGACCGCCGGCCTGGGCCAGCACGCGCTCGACGCAACAGCGGCGACCCAGATCGCCGGCCGCGCATTCTTCGCATTCCTCTTCCTGCTCGGGGTTGTCGCGATCACCGAACGCGGACGCGCGATCGCATCGCTCCGATCGCTCGGGCTCAGCGGCATCATCGTGACGGTCGCCCTGGCGATCTCATCGGGAACGTTCCTCTTCGCCCTGAACTACACCTCTGTCGCGAACGTGCTCTTCTTCCAGGCTGCTGCACCGATGTTCGCAGCACTCCTCGCATGGGCGCTCATGTCCGAGCGCATCCCGGGCCGCACCTGGCTCGCGATCGCAGTGGCTTGCGTGGGGATGTCGGTGATGGTCGCGGGGTCGCTCGACGCAGGAGCTCTTGCCGTCCTGCTCCCGTTCGTGATGACCGCATCGTTCGCCGTGGTGATCGTGATCACACGACATCGGCAGGAGGTGTCGATGCTGCCGGCGACGTGCGCATCGCAGGTCCTCGTCATCGTCGTCCTCGCTCCATTCATCTCGGTCGGATCTGCAACGGGCTCCGACTGGACGATCTTCTTCCTGCTCGGCGTCTTCCAGATGGGAGTCGGCCTCACGCTGCTCACGATCGGAGCCCGGATGCTGCCCTCCGCCGAGGTCGCGCTCCTGACGCTGCTCGAGGTCGTGCTCGGCCCACTCTGGGTCTGGCTCGCGTACTCGGAGAGGCCGACGGCGACAACGCTCCTGGGCGGCGCGATCATCATGGCCGCGGTGATCGTGCAGGCGACCGCGAGCGAGGATCCTGACCGGGCGCCGCAGCCCGTGCTGGCCGTCCCCGTGCGCGACTCCAGCTAGCCGCCTGCGGGCTTCGCGCGGTAACCCGCCGCGAGCAGTCGGGCGACGATCTTGTCGCGGTGATCGCCCTGGATCTCGATCGCGCCCTCCTTGACTGCGCCGCCCGTCGCACAGTGGCGTTTCAGGTCCTTCGCGACCACTTTCAGGTCGCCGCTGAGGCCGCGGACGACGGTCACCGTCTTGCCACCACGACCGCCCTTCTCCCGAAAGACGCGCACGACACCGTCGTCTGGGAGCTGCGGCCCTTTCGCTGGCGGAGCCCGCCGGTCGGACTCCTTGCGGCGATGATCGCCGCCGTCGCTCGAGAAGACGAGGCGGTGGTTCGACATCGCGCGATGGTAGCCAGACATCGCACCGATGCAGTGCGGCCAGACCGTAGGGTACGGCCGTGGACGTCGTCTCGCTCGGGCTCAGAACGGACCTCGCGCTCCTCGAGCGCGCCGGATCAACGATCGACGATTGCGGCGACCACCTCGTCGTACGGACTCCTTCGAACCCGACCTTCTACTGGGGCAACTTCCTCGTGCTCGACCACGTACCGCCGGTCGCCAAGGTCGATGAGTGGCTCGATCGGTTCGTCGCCGCTCTACCCCGGGCACTGCATCGCGCGATCGCCTTCGACGATCCGGGCGGGCGGGTGTCCGACCTGTCCGGATTCGCCGATCGGGGGTTCACGGTCGATGTCTGGATCGTGATGACCGCAACCTCCGTGCACCTTCCTCTCCACGTGAATGGAGCGGCGATCTACCGTCCATTGGCGTCCGACGACGACTGGGCGCAGAGCCTGGCGCTCCAGATCGCGTGCCACGACGGATACGAGGTCGACCATCTCGAGTTCGTCACGCGCCGAACCGAGAGCAACCAGACCCTCGTTGCAGATGGGCATGGCAAGTGGTTCGGAGCGTTCGTCGACGGCCGCCTCGTGACCCAGATGGGTCTTGTCCGTGCGGGTGGCGGGCTCGCGCGATTCCAGTCCGTGGAGACCCACCCCGTGTTCCGTGGTCGTGGCCTTGCGGGCACCCTGCTGCACCACGTCAGCGGCTACGGCTTTGCAGAGCTGGGTGCGGAGACGCTCGTGATGGTTGCCGACCCGAACTACCCCGCAATCCGGATCTACGAGGCTGTCGGGTTCACGGCGAGCGAGTCCGCGCCGCAGGCCGAGCTGTTCCCGCTAACTGCCTAGCGATCGACGGCGGGGAGGCCGTCGATGCTCTCGGCGTTCTCCTCTGCGACGTAGGCTTCGAGGCCGTTCTTGCGGACCTGGCTATCGACCCAATCGTCGTACTGCGTGCGTCGGCCCTCGAAGCGCATCAGCGGTACGCCGTACCCACACGAGTCCGAGATGCGGTCGACGTCGATCCGAATCAGCGATCGCAACGCGTGCTCGGGCGGATCGAAGGAAGCGAGCAACTCGTCGAATCCCTCGTCGACGGGCAGGAGCACGGCGCCGGTGCCGTGTAGTCGAACGATTCGCGGCGGTCCATCGAAGGCGCAGAACATGACGACGACGCGCCCGTTCTCCCGCAGATGCGCGATCGTCTCTGCCCCGCTGCCGACGAAGTCGAGATACGCAACCTGCCGCGGGCCGATGATCCGGAACCAGCGGAGATCGCCCTTCGGCGAGACGTTGACGTGTCCGTCGCCCGCGAGCGGTGCCGTGCCGACGAAAAAGAGGCTCTGCGCTTCGATCCAGGTAGCGAGCTTGCCGCTGATTTCGTCGAAGACCTTGCCCACACGGTCAAGCCTACCCCCTCGCGTGTGTGCGACCGAACGACCTGTGCGTCGTATCCCTGAGCCCGCCGGAGGTCGCAACTCCATTCGCCGTCCAGGCTAAAGCCTGGGCGGGAGGCACACCTCCATGTGAATGAGGCCCGTCAGCCCTCCCGGGC
>JANOFZ010000383.1:0-6714 GCA_031413935.1 Thermoleophilia bacterium
CCAGTTCACGTAGAAGATCCCCGGCAGTTTCGCTCCCGCCGTCGCTCCGATCTTCAACCAGTGCGCGAAGTAGTCGCCCATGTGATAGCCGCAGAACGGCAGCATCGCGAACGGATCGCGGCGCACGGCGCCATTGCCACCGGCCATCGCGGCGGTGGTCTCGCTGCCCATCGTGGCGGCCATGTAGACGCCGTCGACCCAGCTACGCGCTTCGGTCACCAGCGGCACCGTGGTGCTGCGCCGTCCGCCGAAGATGAAAGCGTCGATCGCCACGCCGGCCGGGTTGTCCCACTCGGGGTCGAGCACGGGGTTGTTGGTGGCGGCCACGGTGACTCCCGGGACACCGATCATCGTGCCGTGAGCCGGATGCCCGTCCAGAAGCTCGACGACCCCGTCTACGTGGCGGAGCAGTACGCGACCGAAGTTGGACTCGCGGCTCGCAAGGCGATCTACGCTGACATTTCGGGGCCAAACGCCCGTGACGTGGCTCTGGAGGCTGCTCTGGAGCAGCAGCCCACGGCAGTGCTCGAGGTCGGATGCGGCGAGGGAGAGCTGGCCGAGCAGATCGCTGCAGCAGCGGGGATCAACGTCGTGGCAGTCGATCTCTCGCCTCGGATGGTCGAGGTAACGGCGGCACGCGGCGTCGACGCTCGCGTCGCCGACGTTCAGGCACTGCCGGTCGCGGATGCGTCCTTCGACGTCGTGGTGGCGGTTTGGATGCTCTACCACGTGCCGGATCTCGACCGCGGGCTCGGAGAGATCGTTCGCGTGTTGCGCCCGGGGGGAGTGCTCGTAGCCGGCACGAACGCTCCGGGGCATCTTGCGGAGGTGCTCGAGCTCGCGGGCCTGCCGGGGTGGGAGCTCGGGTTCGACGGCGACAACGGGCAGGCTCTGCTCGAGGCGCATTTTGCGCGCGTGGAGCGTCGTGAGGCGTATGGCACCGTCACGCTCGCCGATTACGATGCGGTCGTACTACCGCTCGTCGCAGCGCCTGCAGTCCCATGCGAGCGCGCTGCCGCTGGTTCTCGACGAACCGCTCGTGGCAAAGCGGATGTCGGTCGTTTTCGTTGCCCAGAAGGCGACCTGAGTCGTTTCTACGCCGCCGCCTGTGGCCGTATCTCGACGTAGACGCCTGGGCCGGTCGGTTCGGGAAGTGGCTCGCCGTCGGCGGCGATGCCTTCGAGGTGGAAGGCGATCGCTGAGCGCATGTCCGTGACGCACTCGTCCAGCGTGGCCCCGACGCCTGCGCAGCCTGGAAGGTCAGGTGACCAGGCGGAATAGTTCGAGGGAGGGCCTCCCTCGACGAGGATGAGATACGCCGTGGCGAGATCCGGATAGTCGGTCATTTCCCTAGGCCTGCCTGCTGAAGAATGCTTGCTGCGGTCTTCGGATGCAAGTCTGCGCTCCGCCGACCGGGGATCGTCACCCTGCCCGGCTTAACCGCGTGCACGTACTGACGATGGCTGCCCGTGAAGCCACGAAGCTGCCAGCCGTCCTGTTGGATGATTGCGATCATCGCCTTCACCTTCATCTGCGTATGGTGGATACTGTGAGCATCGTCGGCAAGATGTCTGTTTTCGACACGAGGGGTCTGAAAACGTGCGTCCGGCTACGTGATCGAACGCAAGCGAAACGGGGGTCTTTTATGACCGGAAGCGGGACGGCAGTGCCCGCACCTCTGTTAGAACGGAATCCGTGATACATCCCCTGGACCTGATCGAGCGGAAGCGCAACGGCGAAGAGCTTCCTGCCCACGAGCTCGCCGACTTCGTGCTGGCGTATGCGCGTGACGAGGTGCCTGAATACCAGATGGCTGCCTGGTGCATGGCGGTCTACTTCCAGGGGATGACGTCAGCCGAGACATTCGCGCTCACCGACGCGATGGTGCGCTCCGGTGAGACGGTCGACCTCGGCGCGGCCCTCGGGCGCAAGGTCGTCGACAAGCACTCGACCGGCGGCGTGGGCGACAAGACGTCGATCGCGGTCGGACCGATCGTTGCCGCCTGTGGGGTTCCGTTCGGGAAGATGAGCGGCAGAGGGCTTGGGCACACCGGTGGGACCCTCGACAAACTGGAGTCCATCCCGGGTTTTCGAGTCGAGTTGACCACCGAGGAGATGATCGAGCAGCTCCGCGACGTCGGGGTGGCGATCGTCGGTCAGACCGCCAACCTCGTGCCGGCCGACAAGAAGCTGTACGCACTCCGCGACGTGACGGCGACGGTCGACATCGTGCCTCTGATCGCGTCCTCGATCATGTCCAAGAAGCTCGCAGCAGGTGGCAACGCCGTCGTGCTCGACATCAAGGTCGGGGACGGCGCCTGGATGAAAACCCTCGAAGATGCGCGGGTACTCGCACACGAGATGCTCGAGCTCGGCCATCGAGGTGGCATGGAGGTCACGTGCCTCCTCACCGATATGGATCAGCCTCTCGGGCGGGCTATCGGTAATGCACTCGAAATCCGGGAGGCGATCGAGACCGTACGCGGCGAGGGCCCGGCCGACTTCACGGAGCTCGTGCTCGACGCCTGCGCACGCCTGCTCGCGTACTCCGACCTGGGGATCGACATCGAGGAAGGCCGACGGCGGGCCGAGGTCGCCGTTGCTGACGGCACGGCGTACGCGACCTATGAGCGGTGGATTCGGGCGCAGGGTGGAGATCCTGACCCGCGCGCGCTGCCCGAGGCGCCTGTGCGACTCGCCGTCACAGCGCCGAGGGACGGAGTCGTCGCGCGCGTCGGCGCCCTTGCCGTGGGCGTGGCCGTCCTCGAACTCGGAGCCGGTCGCTGGACAAAGGCGGACACAATTGATCCCGCGGTGGGCGTCCTCTGCTTCGCCAAGTGCGGTGACACGGTCCTTGCGGGAGACGATCTCGCCGAGGTGCATGCCCGGGACGACGCTGCCGCTGGGGCCGCCGCAGACGCGATCCTCGCGGCCTACACGATCGCCGACGAAGCGCCTGCAGCACATGGCATCGTCCTCGACGTCGTCACCTGAGCGACCGCTCGGGTAGAGGACCCTCGGGGCAAGAACTCCTGGGGCAAGGACTCTTCGGGCAAGGAGTCCTGAGCGAACACGGCCCTCCCGCACGGCCCTCCCGCCTAGACTGGGCGCGTGCCCGAGCTTCCCGAGGTCGAGACGGTACGCCGGGCGATCGCGCCGATCCTCGAAGGGGCACGCCTCGAGGACGTTGAGATCCGCGATGCACGTCTCGTACGGCCGTTCGATCCGTCGATTGTCGCCGCGGCGCTTGTCGGAGAGCGCGTGGCGGACGTCGGGCGTCGTGGCAAGTATCTGATTGTGGGGTTCGATTCCGGTCGTTCTCTGCTCGTACACCTCCGGATGACGGGGTCATTGCGCTACGCGCGACGAGGAGCGTTGGCCGACGATCCTCACACTCGTGCTGTTCTCAGATTAGACAATGGATCGGACGTCGCCTATCGCGACGTCCGGCGCTTTGGTACCTGGGAGCTCTTCGAACAAGGCGACCTCGGCCCGTATCTCGAGGCGCGCCTCGGCCCGGAGCCGCTCGGGCCGCTATCGGCTACACAGCTCGGCGTACGGCTCGAAGGAAGGCGCGCGCCGCTCAAGAGCGCGCTCCTCGACCAACGTACGATCGCAGGGCTCGGAAACATCTACGTCGACGAGGCGTTGTGGATCAGCCGCCTGCATCCCCGCCGCGTCGCTGGGAGCCTCGACGCCACTGAGCTAGGCCGGCTGCATCGGGCGATCCGCAGCGTCCTCCGCAAGGGAATCGAGCGGCAGGGATCGACGCTCCGCGACTACGCCCAGCCCGACGGGAGCTACGGCTCGATGCAGGACGAGTTCCGGGCGTACGGGCGTGGGGGAGAGCCATGCGACCGCTGCGGAGCTCCGCTGGTTCGCATCGTCGTCAGCGGGCGGACGACGACCTTCTGTCCGGATTGCCAGGCTGTGCCGGCACAGCTGATCTGACGAGGAATGCTACGCGGCGAAGCGCTCGGCGAGCGCGCCCGAGCGATCGAGAGCCGAGAGCTCGTCGTAGCCGCCGATGGGCTGGCCGTCGATCACGACGAGCGGCACCGTCCACTGGTGGCCGAGATCGTAGACCCGCTGACGAAAGCGGGGATCGTCATCGAGCGAAACGTTGTCGTATGCGAGGCCGAGATCATCGAGGAGTGCCTTCGCACGAATGCAATACCCGCACCACGCGGTCGTGTAGAGGACGATTTCAGGCACCGGAGAATATAAACGCCTGCATCTGGGCTGCTATTCCCGCTCGAACGGCGAGCTGCCTCGTCCGCTCCGGCCATGGCCACTCGTACACTGGAGCCATGGCTCGATCGACCACGACCGAGGCCGTCGTCCTCCGCTCCTTCCGGCTCGGCGAGGCCGACCGCATCCTGCACCTCTACACCGAGGATCGGGGGCGGGTGGGGGCCGTGGCGAAGGGAGTCCGCAAGACGAAATCACGTTTCGGCGGTCGTCTCGAGCCGTTCTCCCACGTCGAGCTCGTGCTGCACCAGGGTCGCGGCGACCTCGACACCGTCACGGGCGCCTCGCTCGTGCGCTCGCACGACCGCATCCGTTCGGAGCCGTACCGCCTTCAGGTCGGGATGATCGGGCTCGAGGCGATGCTGAAGCTCTTCACCGAGCAGGAGGCGAACGAGAAGGCGTTCATGGCGCTGACGCGGTTTCTCGACACACTCGACGAGGCGCCGTTGCAGCGGGGTTCACGCGCGGCGCTCGATCCGGTCGTCCTCTCGTTTCAGCTCAAGCTCCTGTGGGTCTCGGGCTACATGCCTCATCTCGAGACATGCGTCGAGTGTGGATCTACCGAGCCACTCGTCGTGTTCCTTCCTGCAGCCGGCGGCGGGGCCTGTGCCGGTTGCAATCCAGGCGGGATCCCGATCTCGCCCGATGGCGTGCACGGGATGCGACTTCTCCTCCACTCTCCGATCGCGGCAGCCGCGACAGCCGGACTCGGCGAACGGGCTCAACGCGACGCGCACGCTGTTGTCACGGCCTCGTACGAGCACCACGGCGGCTTCCGGCTGAAGACCGTCTCCGCCTGACGAGAGAGGCGCTAGAACCGCTCGAGCACGTTCTCGAGCGCGCCGTCGGCGATGAGCTGTTCGGTGAGCTCGTTCCGCCCGGGCCGCACCTCGCGCTGCATGACGCCGTCTTCGTCAAGCCGATACTGGCCGACCCAGTCGAGGGGCGGCGAGTAGACATGCACGGTCACTGCCGGCAGGCCGTCACCGTGGCTGACACGGTGGATATAGCCAGGCCCGCCCCTGCGCGTATCGCCGGCCTGGAGCCTTCGGGACTGAGGCTCGGTGCCGTACACCATCAAGTCCTCCTGGACGCAACCGCGGGCGACGCAGAGGCCGACACCGGAGATGTAGTGGTCGTGGAACCCCGTTCCCTGGCCCGGCATCCAGGAGAGGATCCAGGCATCCATGCGGTCGTCCTCGTACACGAGCTCGTAGCGGCGATGCGCGGCATCATCGTGGACGAGCGGCTCCCACAGGTCGGTGCGCGCCGCGAGGTTGCTGGCCACGTCTTCGAGCTCGTCCGGCGTCAGCAGCCCGTCATGGGGCACGAACCCGTTGAGAGACGAGAGCGCGGGCACGAAGAGTGGCTCGGTGCTCACCAGCATTTCAATCATTGTACTCCATCGGACAGATGTATTGTCAAGGGAATGTCCAATACTTTGAATCTTCACTCGAGGAAACGTCGAAATGCCCGCCCGCGACTCGCGCGCACTTCTCCGGGGCCTGGAATCAGTTCCCGGTTGCGAATCAACCAGATGCCGATCACGACGACGAGGCCGAGGGTGCCGGCGAGCGCAAAGACGTCCGCGGGATTGAAGGCGATCACACTTCGTTCTCCACCCACGACGAGTGGATTCGGCACCTCCATTCCGTTCCACGCTGCCGAAAAGCCGTTCCCTAGGATGCCGGCGGCGAGGAGGCCCGCAGCGGGTGCGATCAGAGTCGACGGGAGCCGGGCGACTACGATTAGCCCGGCGAACAACGCCATGCAGAGCGCCAGCCAGCCAAGCGAGCGCTCATGGTAGGCCCACGGCTCGGTTGGGATGCGAGCTTTCACGACCAGATCCGCCGCGGCAAGAGGCAGCGCCACGCAGAGCATGATCCCGACCCTTCCCACGATCCCGACGGTACCGGAGCGGGTACGGCTGCCGCCGGGCAGGATACGTTCCATGGAGCTTTGTCTGGACGGCGGATTCGTACTCGACGACGATCGTGGTCGTATCGACGGCGAGGCCGTCCATGCGTTCCTCTCGACCTCGTACTGGGCCACAGGTCGCCCTCGGGAGCTGATCGACGAGCTGATCGAGACGGCCGCCCGCGTCGTCGGCCTGTACGCCCCCGACGGCAGTCAGGTGGGCTTCACACGCGTCGTCTCCGACGGCCGCACCATCTCGTATCTTGCCGACGTCTACGTTCTCGAGGAGTTCCGTGGTCGCGGGCTCGGTGTCGAGCTCGTGCGATTCACCGTCGAGACCGGAAGCCTCGCTCAGACCAAGTGGCTGCTCCACACGCGTGACATGCACCGCCTGTACGCAAAGGTGGGTTTCGCGCCACCGGATGAACGCGCGATGGAGCGCTGGCCGGTGCGCTGACCGCCGACGGAGACGGCTTCCTACGAGGCGTCGACCTTCGGCGAGCTCCACGGCTCGGCGAGGCGATCCAGCACGTGCTCCCGGGCGCG
>JANOFZ010000384.1:0-2531 GCA_031413935.1 Thermoleophilia bacterium
AACGCGCGCGAGACGCACCCGATCTTCTTCCACCACCTGCTCAAGGGCGTGCACAACGGAGCGCGCCTCTTCGTCATGGATCCGCGGCGCACGACCTCCGCGGCGTGGGCCGATCGCTGGCTCGGGCTCGAGGTCGGCTCCGACATCGCGCTCTCGAACACGATGGCGCGCGAGATCATCCATGCCGGCCTCGCGAACCGCGCCTTCATCGACCACGCCACCGAGGGGTTCGACGACTACGCTGCCTCGGTCGAGCCTTTTACGCTCGCAGAGGGCGAGCGCCTCACCGGTGTTCCGGCCGAGGTGATCCGCGAGACGGCACACGCGTTCGCGCGCGCTGACCGCGCCATGATCTGCTGGACGCTCGGGATCACCGAGCACCACACCGCGGTCGACAACGTGCTCGCGCTGATCAATCTCGCGCTCCTGTGCGGTCATGTCGGCCGCTTCGGCTCGGGGCTCAACCCGCTGCGCGGCCAGAACAACGTGCAGGGCGGTGGCGACATGGGCGCGATCCCGAACAAGCTGTCCGGCTTCCAGGACATCGAGCGTGACCACGAAGCTCGCTCCCGTTTCGAGGAGGCGTGGGGCGTGACGATCCGCCCGACCTACGGGTGGCACCTGACCCAGATGTTCCACGGGATGGAGCGCGGCGAGCTGCGAACCCTCTACGTGATCGGTGAGAACCCGGCGCAGTCCGAGGCGGACATCAACCGCACGCGCAAGCTCCTCTCCGAGCTCGACTTCCTCGTCGTCCAGGACATCGTCCTCACGAAGACCGCCGAGATGGCGGATGTCGTCTTCCCGTCCGCTGCGTCATGGTGCGAGACCGACGGAACGGTGACGAACAGTGAGCGGCGCGTGCAGCGCGTGCGCAAGGCGCTCGAACCGCCCGGTGAGGCGAGGGACGATATGTGGATCATCGCCGAGCTCGCGCGCCGTCTGGGGCACGATTGGCCGGAGCCCGTTGCCGAGGGCGTCTGGGACGAGCTGCGCTCGCTCTCACCGATGCACGGCGGCATGAGCTACGAGCGGCTCGAGGAGCACGGCGGCCTCCAGTGGCCGTGCCCGGACGAGACGCATCCCGGCTCGCCGATGCTGCACGAGCGGCTCTGGGCTGACCCTCTCGTCGGTCCTCCCGCGCCGTTCACCGTCGTCGAGGCGCGCGGCCCGTTCGAGGAGCTCGACGCCGACTACCCGATCCGGCTCACCACGGGTCGTCGCCTCGAGTCGTACAACACCGGCGCGCAGACGAACCTCTACTCCTCGCCGCTCCACCGCGGCGAGTCGCTCGACCTCTCGCCGGAGGATGCGGAGCGGCTCGAGCTCGTCGACGGTGAGGTTGCCCGTGTTTCGTCCCGGCGCGGATCGGTTGAGGCTCCCGTTCGGATCGACACGGCGCTCCGCCCGGGGCTCGCTTTCATGACGTTCCACTTCCCCGATCAGGTCGACACGAACCAGCTCACGATCGACGCCACCGACCCGAAGTCGGGCACGGCCGAGTTCAAGGCGGCCGCGATCCGGGTCGAGAAGATCGAGCCGGCGGAGCGCGAGGAGCAAGCCGGCGTTGCGGAGCCGGCGGCAGTCTGATGGATCTCCACCTCGTACCCGGCGCCGAGCCAACGAGCGCCGAGAGCACCGCGCTCGACTCGGTGCTCGGCCCCTCCGTCGACGGCTGGGACGGCGGCGCCCGACTCGATGGTCCCGAGGGAAACACCGCAAGCACGGGCCACGCCGCGCGAGCGCGTCGGCACCTCCTGCTGCCTGCGCTCTGGGCGCTCCAGGAGCGCATCGGCTGGATCAGCCCCGGTGGGATGAACGAGCTCTGCCGCAGGTTGACGCTGCCGCCTGCCGACGTCTACGGCGTCGCCACCTTCTACGCGATGCTCGCTGTCGAGCCGCGGCCGGCGCGGGTCGTACACGTCTGCGAGGACATCGCCTGCAAGTGCATCGGGTCGGACGACCTGATCGCGCAGATCGAGGAGCGCTTCGGCGCCGAGGGCGAGCTGTCCGACGACGGTTCGGCGACCTGGTACCGCAGCCCCTGCCTTGGTCAGTGCGACCGTGCCCCGGCGGTGCTCGTCAGCGATGCCGGAGACGAGCCGCACGAGCGGACGCTCGCGTTGACGACTGTGACCGCCGTGCTCGATGCCCTCGCGGGCGGCGATCCCGGCCCGGCGCCTGTCACGGTGCTGCCGCAGGCTGGCGATCCGTCGCTGCGACTCCTGCGTCGTGCCGCATCCGACCGGTCGGTGAACCTGGATGAGTACCGCGCGCAGGGCGGCTACGCCGCGTTGCGTCGCGCAATCGAGCTCGGTCCCGAGGGCGTGATCCGCGAGGTCAAGGACTCGAAGCTCCAGGGCCGCGGCGGCGCTGCCTTCCCGACGGGGATCAAGTGGGACGCGGTCGCCCGCCAGCCCGCGCGTCCGCACTACCTCGTCTGCAACGCCGACGAGTCGGAGCCGGGTACGTTCAAGGATCGCGTGATCATGGAGCGTGATCCGTTCTCGCTGATCGAGTCGATGACGATC
>JANOFZ010000385.1:0-2361 GCA_031413935.1 Thermoleophilia bacterium
GTCTTTCTCCCCAGCACCTGGTCGTCTTCGACCAGTATCGAACGGGCGTGTGGAGTTCAGTTCGACGCCTGATGCCGGCCCGGAGACGAAACGGGAGCGCCGACGCCTTCGCGCAATGTCACTGCGGACGTGATCCCTCCCTTGACGATGAGCACAGAAGGACGCCGTTCGAGTGCGGCGACGACCCGCGCGAGGTTGACAGCGATCCGCTCCCCTGCCTCGAGCGACGTGGTTCCCTCGGGCCGCTCACGTGACGTCGCGAGGACCGCGACACGATCGCGAGAGAGCCCGGCGGAGACATCGCCGACGAGCCTCCCGATCTCGGCATCCGGCGCTGCGCCGACGAGAGCGAGCACGTCGGCCTCGACCAGCGATTGTGGCCAGGTGGAAATGAGCCGTCCGAGCTGCCGCGTTGTCTGAGCCACGTAGGAGCCGCAGACCACGAGCACGCCGTCTCCCAGGTCGGGGAAAGGAGCGAGAGCCGACGCCGCCGTGCCGGCGAGCACGCCCGCGAACGTCGGAGCGCACCGCACGATGACCGCTGCCCCCGCGGCCACTGCCGCGCTGTACCCGGCGGCGATGACCCTCAGGTCTTCGACCGTCTCCGCATCGGGGGCAAACACGGCCGGAACGCCGCGGGCAGCGAGTTCCGACACAGCCTCCGCAACCGCAGCCGCACCGCCGCCGCGTAGCCGTTCGAGCGAAAGCTCACGACCCGCAGCCGCCGCGAACAGGCCGCCGGAACGCTCCTCGGCCCATTCGAGCAACCGCGCGCTCCGGTATGAAAAGACCCCGTCGCGCGCGTACTCCGTCTCGTGGAGCGGAGTGCGCACGCCCTCCCGTTCGAAGAAATGCATGCCCCCGACCGTCACCCTGCCCGCCGACGGCAGCGCCGGCACGAGGAGCAGCACAGGCCACCCTGACGGAGCGATCACACTCCGAACGCCCAGGTACTCCTCGAGCAGATGACCACGCAACGTACTGTCACCACGAAGCACGATGCGCGCGGCCGGCATACCCTCGAGGGCAGCACGCGCAGCATCCTCGACCAGCGGCTGAACCCGTTCGGCCCTCAGAGCTCGGGTGTTGGTGACGAGGTGAACCGCACGTCGTCCGGCGAGCGCCGTGCGAATCCGAGCAGGGTCCCAGGCGAGCAGCACGCGGATCCCGGCCAGAGTCTGCACGCCGGTCGGGTCGTCGTCGAGCGCGACGACGGGTGGGCTGCCAACCGAGCTCATCGCTGTCATCCTACTGTCATACAGGTTAGTCTCACGTCGATCACACGCAAAGGGAGCACGACCCCATGAGGATCGTCCACTACGTCTCGGGGCGCGACGGGCAAGCGAATCGACGAGCTCTCTGCTGCATGGCGCTCGCCTCCGCGACACTTCTCCTCACAGGTTGTGACGGCGCCGACGACGAGGCTCCCGCCCCAAAGGCCAGCGGCCCCGCGATCGAGACGGCGGCGGGAACCGCCACCCCATACGGGATCGGGGCGGGTCAGGTGTGGGTGCTGCGGCCCCGCAAGGGAGAGGTCAAGAGCGTCGTCGTCTACCTGCACGGGTACGGCGCCTACCTGCCCTTCGAATGGCACCTGCAGTGGATGGATCACCTCCTCGCAAACGGGAGCGCGGTGCTCTTCCCCCGCTTCCAGGCCGGGGGTGTGGGAGATGAGGTCGACGATGCGTGGGTCGTCCTGCCCCTCAACCTCGAGGACGGGCTCCGGACCGGCTTCGAGGCCCTGAACTACAACGGCGAGCCGATCGTGGCCGCCGGGTTCTCGGTCGGTGCGGCGCTGGCGTTCGTCTACGCAGCGCGGGCCGACGAGTGGCACGTGCCGGCACCGAAAGCCGTGTACTCCATCTTCCCCGTTCTTCCGTACCTGATCGACGTCGGGCTCGACCTCTCGAGCCTTGATCAGACAAAGGCGCTCATCCTCGCCGGCGAGAACGACGACGTGGTGGGACGGGACGGCGCAGAGACGTTGCTGAAACTGTTAACCGGGCTGCCGGCAGGGCTCAAGGAGCTGCGCGTGATCAGAAAATCGGACGCGATGTTGGCCGACCACGAGTCGCCGACCCTCGTGGACAGGCCGATCACCCGCGAGACATTCTGGAAGCCGCTCGACGAGCTCGTCGAGCAGACGCGCGGTTGAGCGAGCTCACAATGGACCCGGTCGCCCCGGGCGGCGCCAGGACGAGCTGAAGCGTGCGGCGCCCGCAAGCCGTCCTTCTCGTCGCGCTGCTCGCGGGCACTCTCGCCGTCCGGCCGCAGTTGACCGCCGTCGGACCGCTGTTGCCGGAGATCCAGGACGACTTCGGGATCGACCACGCCACCGCCGGCCTGCTCGTCACGGTGCCC
>JANOFZ010000386.1:0-1568 GCA_031413935.1 Thermoleophilia bacterium
CTCCGACGCCTCGTACGTCAACGGCGCCGTGCTTCCGGTCGACGGCGGCCACACGATGGTTGACGTCGGCACGCTTGCGTTCGGGAGGGTGGGGTGAACATCGCCGGCATCGAGGTCTCACCCGACCACTTCATCGGCGGCGAGCGCGTCTCGAGCGAGCGCACCTTCGCAGACTACTCACCCATCGACGAGCAGCCGCTCGGTGAGATCGCGCGTGGCGGTCAGCACGAGGCCGACCTCGCCGTCGCCGCCGCGACCGAGGCATTCCCGGGCTGGGCGGCACTCGGCGCGACGGGCCGCGCGGTCTACCTGCACCGCCTCGCCGACCTGATCGATGCGAACGTCGAGCGGCTCGCGCCGGTCGAGTGTGTCGACATGGCGATGCTGCTTCGCTCGCTGAAGGCTCGCCTGATCAACCGCGGTGCGCGCAACTACCGCAGCTACGCCGACCTCGCCGTCGCCTACGAGGAGCGCGTGTGGGACTCGAACGGCACGCACAACCGGGTGATTCGCACGCCGAGCGGTCCGGCGGTCGTGATCACCCCCTGGAACGCTCCCTTCATGCTCTCCACGTGGAAGACGGCACCGGCGCTCGCTGCGGGCTCGACGATGATCCTCAAGCCTGCCGAGTGGTCGCCTCTCTCGTGCTCGCTGCTCGCCGACCTCGTCGCCGAGGCGGGATTTCCGCCTGGCGTCTTCAACATCGTGCAGGGGATCGGGGAGGAGATCGGCGCGGCACTCGTCTCGAATCCCGGGGTCAGTCGCATCTCGTTCACCGGCTCGCCGGAGACTGCGCGCCACATTGGCGTCGCCGCGGCGAAGAACATCGTGCCGTTCACGGGCGAGCTCGGCGGCAAGGGGCCGCTGCTCGTCTTCGAGGACTGCGATCTCGAGGCCGCGGCGCGCAAGGCAGCGGGCCAGTTCGACGACGCCGGTCAGGTGTGCCTCGCCGGAACCCGGATCCTCGTCCAGGAGACCGTAGCGGAGCCGTTCATGGAGCTCTTCCATCGCTTCGCCGACGAGCACGTCCTCGGCGACCCGCGCTCCGACGATACGACGGTGACGCCCCTGATTCACCGCGATCACTTCGACCGCGTCGCCGGCTTCGTCGAGCGAGCGCGTGAGAACGGCGACGAGATCGTCCGCGGCGGACATCCGGCCGAGCGCGGCGGCCTCTTCTACGAGCCGACGCTCGTGATCCCGCGCTCTAACGACAGCGAGATCGTCCAGCGCGAGGTCTTCGGGCCTGTGCTTACGGTCCAGACCTTTTCTGATGAGGTCGAGGGCATTGCCCTAGCGAACTCGACGCCGTACGGTCTTTCGGGGATCGTCTACACGGGCTCGGCAGAGCGGGCCGAACGGGTTGGCAGGGCGGTTAGGGCCGGCACGGTGTGGGTCAACACGTTCCTCGTGCGCGACCTGACCGCACCCTTCGGCGGGATCGGGATCTCCGGGATCGGCCGCGAGGGCGGCGACTTCGCGCTCGACTTCTACTCCGACCTGAAAACGCTTCAGATCGCCGAGGGGACGACGGGGTGACCGCCCCACGCACTGCGCTCGTCTGGCAC
>JANOFZ010000387.1:0-3848 GCA_031413935.1 Thermoleophilia bacterium
GGATCGGCGACGGTGACCGCCACCAGAGGTATGCCCACGATGAATGCTCTGAATCCCATGCCGATGCCCCTCACTCCTGAGGCGGCGAGGTTACCTTCATCGAGCGGGAGACGCGTCAGCAGGTACCCGAGTGCCTGCGCGCCGGCCCAGAGGACGGCGGCGAGCGCCCATCCCTTCAGCGGCCAACCGGCGATCGCGAAGACCGGAAGCGCAAGCACGATCAGCGCGGTTCCGGCGAGCATCGGCGCGAGTCGGCTCGGCACCGGGCGCGGCTTCGTGTAGAGGTCGGCGATCACGAGTACACCTTGTAGACGACGAAGACCGCGAGCGGAATCCCGACGACGGCACCGATCAACAGGCCGAGCCCTCCAGCACCGACGGCCCAACCAACCAGTGCGCCAACCGCCATCGCGGCACCGAGCGTGCCGAGCAGGAGTCCAGAGGCGGTCGCGAGCGAATGCGGACTGGTGGGCGTCGAGGCGACCATTCGGGTGGAGCATATCAGGCTGCTTGTGACAGTCGATCGCCTCTGTTTCAGCCAAAAATGACTTGATTCGTCACATGTCGAATGAACGCCCGTCTAGCGGGTTTCGACCAGAAGGCCGAAACCCTGGCGACGGGCCTACGCGCTCCGGCGCTCGTTGCGCTCCCGCTCCGTCACGCGACGCCGGACTCGCGGATTGCCGAGCTTGACGATCTCGAGCAGGTAGATGATGTAGACGGAGAACCCGAGCGCCGTGAGAGCGATCGCTACGACCGCTACCGTCTCCCACAGGTGCCACTCGCCTCCCTCGCGGAACGGGATGAACCGCGTCGCGAGCGCAGCCGCCCCGAGCGTCGCCGTCCAGGCCCACATCGTTACCGCCGCGCGTCGCTGGCTGAAGCCGATGTTCAGGAAGCGGTGGTGGAGGTGCGACTGGTCGGCCTTGGAGATCCGCTGGTTGTACTTCATCCGCTTCAGCACCACAAACGACGTGTCGATGATCGGCACGGCCAACACGAGCAGCGGCAGGAAGAGCACTACGGTCGACGCGGTCTTCAGCAAGCCCGCGACCGAGACGGCCGCCAGGGTGTACCCGAGCACGAGGGCGCCCGAGTCGCCCATGAAGATCCGCGCGGGGAAGAAGTTGTGCCGGAGAAAGCCGATGCACGCACCGGCCACGATGGCCGACAGGATCGCGGCATCGACCTTGCCGAGTGAGAGGGCCAGCACGGCGAACGTGACCCCCGAGATCGCACAGACGCCGGAGGCAAGCCCATCCATGCCGTCGAGGAAGTTGACCATGTTCATCACCGCCACGATCCAGACGATCGTGATTGGCACACCGATCCAGGGAGGCAGATCGACGGCTCCGAGAAACGGCAGCGTGAAGTGATCGATCCAGACGCCGAACGCCGTCGGGATCGCTGCTGCGAGCACCTGTCCGGCGAGCTTCGGCAGCGGCGCAAGCCCTCGGAAGTCGTCGATCGCTCCGACGACACAGGCGACGGCCGCGCCGAGCAGGATCCCGCGCATCTCACTCGACAGGTCGAGGAAGGCGAGAGAGGGGACGAGAATGCCCATGAAGATCGCGAGGCCTCCGAGACGCGGAATCGGCCTCCGGTTCAGGCGTCGTTCGCCCGGGTTATCGACGACACCGAGCATTCGAGCCATGCCGCCGACTGCCGGCGTGAGCAGAACGACGATCAGCAGAGCGATCGCGGCGCCGTAGAGGACCTGCGGATCGGCCCGAAGCGCGTCCACGTCAACTACTTCGTGCCGTAGAGCCTGTCGCCTGCATCGCCGAGGCCCGGAACGATGTAGCCCTTCTCGTTCAATCCCCGGTCGATCGAGGCGACGACGATGGCCACGTCCGGGTGCTCGTCATGGATGCGCGCGATTCCCTCGGGCGTGGCGATGAGCGCGATCAGTCGGATCGAGCTTGCTCCCGCGGCTTTCACGGTGACGACCGCCGCAGCGGTCGAGTTACCGGTCGCGAGCATCGGGTCGAGCAAGAGCACATCGCGGTCGGCGATGTCGTTCGGGAGCTTGACGTAGTACTCGACGGGCTGCAGCGTCTCCTCGTCGCGATAGAGACCGATGAAGCCGACGCGTGCGCCCGGAATCAGCGACAGCACACCGTCGAGCATTCCGACACCCGCGCGCAGGATTGGGCACACCGCGACCTTCTTGCCGGAGATCCGGCGGGCGCCCATCCGCTCGAGCGGCGTCTCGATCTCGACCGCTTCGTCGGCGAGCGTCTTCGTCGCCTCGTACGTCAGCAGGAGCGTCAGCTCATTGACGAGCTGCCGGAACATCTGGGTCGGTGTCGTCACATCTCGGAGGAGCCCGAGCTTGTGCCGAACGAGCGGATGGTCGACCTCGATGACAGAGGCGACGCTCATGGCACGTAGGTGGTGTAGCCGCGGAATCCGGGATACAGGGGCCGGTTGTCACAGAGCGCGAGGCTGCGGGACGCGAGCGATTCGACGTCGGCTCCGTCTGCGAGAGCACCGACGATGATCCGACCGACCTCGCGAAAGTCGTCCTCGTCGAAGCCGCGCATCGTCGCCGCGGGCGTCCCGATGCGCACACCGGACGCCACTGTCGGCGGCCGCTCGTCGAACGGCACCGTGTTGCGGTTCGTCGTCAGCTTTGCGGCATGGAGACGCTCCTCGGCGTCCTTGCCCGTCCACTCCGTTTGGCGCAGGTCGAGTTGCAGCAGGTGAGTATCCGTGCCGCCGGTCAACACGTCGAGACCTCCCGCGATGATCTCGACGGCAAGCGCATCTGCGTTCGCGCGAACCTGCGTCTGGTACTCACGGAACGCAGGAGAGGCGGCGATCTTGAAGCAGGTCGCCTTCGCGGCGATCGCGTGCTCCAGCGGCCCTCCCTGGAGGCCGGGGAAGATAGCGCGGTCGATCGCCGTCGCGTGCTCCTCGCGACACATGATGAATCCCGCTCGGGGGCCTGCGAGCGTCTTGTGCGTGGTCGAGGTGACGACGTCGCAGTCGGCGACCGGATTCGGATGCAGGCCGGCGGCGACCAGACCGGAGAAATGGGCCATGTCGCACCAGAGCAGCGCCCCGACCTCGTCGGCGATCTTGCGGAACTCCCAGGTTTCGACCGTGCGGGGATAGGCGGAGCCTCCACACAGGATCATCTTCGGCCGATGCTCCTTCGCGAGCGCCAGCACATCGTCGTAGTCGACGAGGCTCGTTTCGCGCGAGACGCCGTAGTGGGCGATCGTGTAGAGCCGTCCGGAGAAGTTGACGCTGAGCCCATGCGTCAGGTGGCCGCCGTGGTCGAGGCGGAGCGAGAGGACGGTCTCCCCCGGTTTCATCAGCCCGAGGTAGACCGCCATGTTCGCCTGGGCGCCCGCGTGCGGCTGCACGTTCACGTGGTCTGCGCCGAAGAGTGACTTCGCCCGGTCGATCGCGAGCTGCTCGATCTGGTCGACGATCTCGCAGCCGCTGTAGTACCGCTTGCCCGGGTATCCCTCTGCGTACTTGTTCGTGGGAACGGAGCCGACGGCCTCGAGCACCGACGGCCAGGTGAAGTTCTCGGACGCGATCAGCTCGATCTGGCTGCGCTGACGCTCGAGCTCCTCACCGAGCAAGCCCGCGATGTCGGGGTCGATCTCGGCGAGGTCGCCCGCCCTCAGACGGTCGAGCGGTGTCCCGGAGGGCGACATGGTGCGATGCTACTCGACCGGCCGCTGCGGACGATGCGCAGCCTCGTTTCTATGGCGATGAGAAGCGGCGGCGCTCGATGCTCAGGAGTCGGTCGATCGTGCGATCCGCAGTGGCCGTGTCGGTTCCGCGGCCGCCCTCGGCGACGTCGCGACGCCCGTCTCTAACGCGGAACG